>JAAYNX010000139.1 GCA_012520615.1 Clostridiaceae bacterium
CGGGACACTTGAAATCGCACATTTTGCTCTTGACCAAGGAGAATACCAAGAGAGATACAATGGACTGGTTGACCGCTTTGACCTTTCAAGGCTCGCCATAGCGCGTTTACCGAAGAAATCTCCGATAAGCAGACAAGACTCCGTACGATTAATGCCTTTCTCTACACACTCCGCAAGCAAGATAACCTACTTACCGAATTTGACGAAAAGCTGTGGTGCAGCCTTGTAGACTACGCTACTGTTTATAATAAAGACGATGTACGGTTCACTTTTAAGGACTGCACGGAAATAAAAGCATAGATCAGGCATGAAGAAACCCTACCATTCTTAATTGTGGTAGGGCTCTTTATTATTTATCTTTACTTTTCCTATAGTTATTAGGAAAGTATTCTTTTCCGAGTTGCCATATGTATTTATCAATTTCCTTTAAATTATATTCCTCTAATCCATAAAATGAACGAAACTCAATCAATATGTTCTTAAAGCGCTCATAGTCCTTGAGTTCGGAAACAGCAAATACTGTAAACCCATCTCTATTACAATAATAGCGCAATACCTTGTCCACGTAACTATCATAAATAGGATAATCCAAAGGTTTATGATGGCTGCAATACTTCGTGGCAAAGGAGTAAAATTTTCTATTGATACCGCTAACCATCTGAATATCCCCAACTAAATTTACATCACCAGCCTTCAGCCTATCATCTATATCAAGGGCAACAATGTGCTTTGCCAACGGGTATACTTTAAAGATGTTAGTGCTATAAAAGTCATTAAGGGTAGATACCTTTAAAAGCACATCTGAAATATCCGTGTTCTCAGGACACAGTTCAAAGAACAATTTATCCAGTGCATCTTCTTGAAGATGATAATCCTCAAGAGAATCCCACTGTGCAAGATAATACTCTACTTGTTCAATTGATGGGTCCGGAAGGTTTTGTTTCATCTTACGCGGTTTGCTTTTCACTATTACTTCTGGTGTGGCGATTAACGCAAGAATCTCAATGGCAGACTCGTTTTCGAGGAATCTTCTGAATCTGCGTAAATGGGCCATATAACCATTCATATTTGCTTCTGCATTTCCGCTTGAGTGCTGACTTAAAAGTTCAAGTAGAGTATCTTTACCAAGGGTTTCAAAGTTGTCAGAAAAGACAATATTCCAAAATGAATCAGCACCCTGCTTCCGCCAAATATAGAAGGCGTCAGTTGAAGAAGTCATAATTGTGTTTTTTGATAGATTCTGTCCATTCAAATACTTTTTATAAGCCGCTCGGACATCATCGAGAGTGCGTTTCTCAATATCTTCAATCATTGTTTTTACCACCTCCGGTCAGGAATAAACTCATAAATTAAATATGACGAGTTTTCAATCTAAAATCTGTCAGCCATTTACAAAGCATATACATTATAAACGTAAGTAAGAATACATTTTCTATGTATTAATAAAAGAATGAAGTCTATTTTTTTCTTGCTTAATCAGGTCCTTGAAATATTGCGTAGGATTATCGCCGAAATTGGGGCGGTTTCTATTGTTTGGGCTCAATTGTTGTTCATAGAAATCAACAATCTTCTGCGCCTGCTTTGCCGGGAAAATGGCATCAATTAAATTGAAATAATTGCCTCCACCATGAGTATTGATAAATATTCGTTTAAGCATCACGTCTGCAGTAGCAAATATGAAAGCATCTTGTTGACGTTCTTCATCATAATAAAGCGTACTCCAGTTTGATAGATAGTTTAAGTCCCATGCCTGGTTATAGCAACCGTTCATAATAATCTCAATACGGTTACTGTTTACGCCCTTTGGAGGGCGTATCCCTTCTTGATTAGTAAATAACATGGTTATGTAGGTGTTTGTATATTTACAAATCAATAAATATTTACAATTCCACTTTAAGAATGAAATTACTTTATCCAATGGTGATAGGTCTTTACGCCTATATAAATAAACAACATGTAGCATACTTGCTAAATGCATGAGTAAATGGTCATCTTCCCGATGATAAGAAATTTGTGTTTCGAACGGAATACCACTAAACTTGAATGGAGGAATGGTATCAATTTCTCCTTGGGCAAGACGTAGCCACATCATACTTGGGTAAAAGTCAAAGGCTTCATTAAATTGTTTCAATTCGGTTTTGGCAATTATGTTGTCATCTGATTTTACTGCGTTCTCCTTAATTGCAAGACCCGGACTTATGGAGAATTGATGCATTAATATCCATGTCATCAGTAATGCAATAATTCGCATTTCTTTTTCATCGTTCAAGAATCCCTGTTTACACAGTTTGAGAAAACTACTTAACAGATTGCGATCAAAAAATACGGCAACATTTTTGCTATGCCTAAATGCCGTTAAAGATTTATAATCAAATATTCCTTCTGGTGCAATAATGGGATGAAATGCCAACTGTAAATTATTCACCGTATCCCAAATAAATTGAGGCTCATCGTCCTCTAATATTAAAATACTCATGATACCTCCGCCTTCATCTTAGTATGAATAGTGGAAATCTAACTATATTATGCGGCCTTTTTTCACACGGGATACCTTAAAAGAATTAACTGGGCAATCTTCCGGCAAAGGCTAAGCTCTATTTCCATGTATATCTTACAGGATTAGCTGCGCCACGTTTACGATACTTGTTTGGAACACGCTTACCAACATACAATTTTGCAATCTCCTCAGGTGCTTCCTTGCCAACGAATCCGATACGTCCAGGGATATCCTCAGAACCAGGAAAGTTTTCTGCTGTTGCATCTAACCACTCATCAGCTACAAAAGCCGCCACAATTAACCCCTTTACAGTTGCAAGAATTACTTCAGTTTCCTCAGCATTTGATTTGCTAAGCTTCCAAGCACGCAGGGTGGCTTCGTACACTGATGATTGTGAAGCACTTATGTTGATGTTTATCAATAATGCTTTATGCTTGAAAACTGCCTCTTCAGCTAAATATTGGCGAATAATTTCATTGGCATGCATAACCCCATATTCATTGGCACCTGTACCGGAAACAATGTTGGTGAGACCGGGATAAGCATCAATGAGAGCTGATTCAACCTCAAAGGCAGTCTTTTCATCCATGCCATGGCGATGAATGACATGAGCGACCTCCAAGCCGGCGAGCCTAATTTCTCGAATACGTTTTAACTTGTTGTCAAAGTCGTCGCCTTCCAGATTCTCTTCAGCACGAATATGAGAAAAAACACGGTTGCCCTTCCCTTTGCCAACATAAAAGGTTTCTCCGTTCCGTGGATCTATGAGCCGGTATACATAGGTCTTGAGTTTATTTGAAATTTCTTCAGTGAACAATATAATCCACGCTCCCCTCAGTTATAAAAACAACCGGCAATCCCCCGGTCAAAAGCTTAACCCCCTTTTTTGAACCTTAACCCCCTTAGGAAGCCTTCAAAATTGGGTAATTAAATTGTATCGTTTTCGTAGTGATTATATCATATACCTTATTGATTTCTGTTTTTACAACAATACCAAGGCGGGTTAAAAGTTCTGATACATCAGCAGGTGTAAAAAACTCACCACCAG
>JAAYNX010000035.1 GCA_012520615.1 Clostridiaceae bacterium
GAGGAGGCTCATTGTCAAGAGGATCGTGGAATAAATGCGGAAACTTGGCACGTTCTTCACTTTTCAAGGTCCATTTCAGTCCAAAATTGCTAAATGTCATTTTTTCATAAGTTACTTTACACTATCTAAAATAATTACTTCTGTTTTTTAGTTTCTCCTTATGATTTCATTATACAAGGGGGATAACTTATTTAATATCGGTCTTTACTTATAATTTCAAAGGGACTTTCACGATGAATGTCTAGGGCTTATGGCCTATTATTCTACAATTTTATTCTTGATAGCATAAACTGCTGCCTGTGTTCTATCCTGAACATTAAGCTTACGAAATATATTAGATATATGGTTCTTAACAGTTTTCTCACTAATAAAAAGAGCAGTGGCAATCTCCTTGTTTAACATTCCCTTGGCAAGCATCTTGAGAACTTCAATTTCCCTTTCTGTAAGATGGCTTTTTGGATCATCCGCTCCACTTTTTATTCTCTTATACTCATTTACCAATTCTCTTGCCATTATAGGCTGTATATAGGTTTGATTATTACTAACGCTTCTTACTGCTTCAATCAGTGTGCTGGCCTCAGCATCTTTCAAGATATATCCTAGTGCTCCCAATTCTAGAGCCTTCAGTAAATATTCTCTGTCCTGATGTATCGTCAGCATTACAGTCTTGACCCCGCTATCAAAAGCTTTAATCTGTTCCAAAGCTTCAAGCCCGTTCATCACAGGCATATTAATATCCATCAGAACAACATCCGGATTTACTTCCTTATACTTTTCAACCGCCATTGTACCATCAGAACAAGTAGCGATGACTTTTATATCGCTTTCCAGTTCAAGCAGTTGTTTGAGTCCATCTCTTATCATTGAATGATCTTCTGCAATCATTACCTTAATATAATCGGTCATACAATACCTCCCTGAATTCCATAAGGTAATCTAACCTTAACTGTAGTGCCAGAATTAATTTCAGAACTAATTTTAAAAGTTCCCTCTAAAAGCTCGATTCTCTCTTTCATCCCAATAATACCAAAACCTCCGTCGTCATCTCTGCTGCTGATATCATTTATAGAGTTGATATCAAAACCCTGTCCGTCATCCTTTATTCTTAACAATATCACTTTTTCTGTACATTCAATCTGTACATTGATATATGTTGCATTTGCATGTTTATATGTATTGTTAAGACATTCCTGCACCACTCTGAAAATGGCTAAAGAAATATTACTATCCTTAATACGGCTGTCGTTGCCTTTAATATTTAAGTCAATTTTTATAGAATGCTCATTGCTAAAGCTCTCTATATATTTCTGCAATGTAGTCTTTATCCCTAAGTCATCAATAGACATAGGCCTTAAATCATATATGACCCTTCTTACATCTTTTAAACACAATCGGACTACATCTTTGAGTTTTGTTAATTCATTCAGTGCGCCTTGCATATCGATTTCAGCCATTTTTTCGCAAATTTCTGCCTTTAATACTACATTGCTCATAGCTTGCGCAGGCCCATCATGAATTTCCCGTGCTATACGTCTTCGCTCATTTTCCTGGGCTTTTATTATGCGAATTGCAATAAGCCTTTTATTTTCAGTGTTCTCAAAATGCTCATCTAACTTTTGAAGATCACCGGAAAGATAGTTCAGAACTGTTCCTACCTGAGCTACTAATTTTTCCGCCTTACCAACTGTTTCAATAGCACTTTTTAAACGTCTTTCAACATCATTTCTTCTTGATATTGTGTTCTTCTCTCGTTCACGTATTACAGCAAGTTCTACCATCAATTCATTAGTTTCTTTATATGCCTGCTGCATTTCTTCTTCAGAATACTTGTCAAAATTGCGGTTAATCGCGGCTAGCCTCTGCCGACTTTTAATTACTTTATTTTCGAGCTTTTTACAATTTTCCATAATTGTTGCCGCTTCGGTTTTCAAATACTGTAGCTCTTCTTTTAAATTATATACTTCTCTTCTGGCATTCTCCGATATATCAAATATTGCACCCTTGCTCTGCTCAATTACATCTAATGTGCTTTTAATTATATCGTTTATTCTCTTTATACCGACATTATCCAAGGGTAAACCTCCAATTACTTATCCAGCAAAAGCTTATTTAATTCATTCATAAACGTATTAATATCCTTGAATTGACGATAAACTGATGCGAATCTTACATATGCCACTTCATCAAGTTCTCTTAGGTTCTCCATGACCAGTTCTCCGATAAACTCACTGGTAACCTCACGTTCCAGAGAATTATTTATTTGTCCTTCGATAACATCAAGAATTTTTTCTATCTGATTCATAGAGATAGAACGTTTCTCACAAGCGCGGAGAATGCCCTTGCGTAATTTTTCTCTGTCATAGGGTTGCCTTGAACTGTCTTTTTTGATTACCATGATTGGCATATTTTCTACCTTTTCATAAGTGGTATATCGTTTATGACAGCTTAAGCATTCTCTTCTCCTTCTTATTGTAGCCCCTTCATCAGTAGGTCTTGAGTCTATTACTTTATCTTCATCAAAGGAACAGTACGGACATTTCATAGCTTTTCTCCATATTCTTTATATTTTACTTACCATAAAATCTATCGTCATATTTGCCCATATACTTTTCTGTTTTAGTAAAAAAAATAAGGGAAAACCCTTATTTTATTATATCATTGTATAAACATTTTTGTACATTTGATTTGAGTTGCCCAACTTAATAATGAAAAACGGCTTCTTTGATAACCTATTTTTATAACCTATCCAGTAAAATAAAGAGCCCTTTACCTTTTACCAAGGAATGAGCTCTTCTTCTTTTAGCTACTAATGTTTATACATATTTTTGCATGTGTTTTAATGCCGACTTTTCTAATCTTGAAACCTGAGCTTGAGATATCCCGATTTCATCAGCCACTTCCATCTGGGTACGTCCTTGAAAAAATCGTAAATCAACTATTTTTTTCTCCCGCTCACTTAGTTTGCTCATTGCTTCGCTGATAGAAATAGTTTCAAGCCACCTGTCATCATTGTTTTTGTCATCCTTAACCTGGTCCATTACAAAAATAGCATCGCTGCCATCATGGTATACTGATTCAAATAATGAAATGGGGTCTTGTATAGCATCTAGAGCCATTACTACACTTTCCTTGGAAACTCCAAGTTCTTTTGATATATCAGTAATATTTGGTTCTCTGGATTCTTTTCCTATTATTTTTTCTCTTGCTTGTAAAGCCTTATATGCAATATCTTTTAAAGACCTGCTTACCCTTATGGGATTATTATCTCTTAAATATCTTCTTATTTCGCCTATTATCATGGGTACTGCATAAGTTGAAAATTTTACGTTTTGGGTTACATCAAAATTGTCAATTGCTTTGATAAGTCCTATGCAACCTACCTGAAAAAGATCATCCGCATTCTCCCCTCTGTTTCC
>JAAYNX010000129.1 GCA_012520615.1 Clostridiaceae bacterium
AGAACTCCCGTATTCATGGCTATCTGCAGGTACATGTTATGTGGCTTGTCTACAATCATATGTGGAGTTCCATAGGCTCTGATTTTCCCAATATAATCATTCTGGGGAAATTCAATGGTAAAGGTATCGGGGCCATCACCCAGTAGTAATCTGTCTTTAAGCATTGGTAGAGTTCTTGACCAAATATAACCTCTTGCAGAACCCAGCCTTTCTTGGCCTTCAAAGCCTATAGACGCAGCTTTAACAATATTATCAGTTTCCTCTCCGTTTATACCTATAAGCTTAAAGCCACCTTTTATACCTCTTAGCGGAAAAGAAACGCCCTTTTGATTTACCGTAATGATATTGCCTTTAATGGTCAGATTGTAATCCTTATATGAGGGATCGGTAAAGGCTATTACCGTACTGCCTTCTGATTGTTGCATATTTATATCCACCGGATTGCCCATAGCATCAAAGAAAAATAAGTCATTCTCTCTGTTTTCAATTGTAAGGGTTTCTGTAGAGCTTACAATAGACACCGTGTTATCATTAAAAGTGATATCCTGAAGATCAAAGAATTGGGCTTCATCACTTTTTATGAGAGATAATTCAGAAACAACCCTTTCTATCAAAGCGCCTTTTAAAGCAAAATTCGCTCCAAAGAATAAAACAAGTACACCGACAACTATTGCCGAAGCAAGGATCTTTTTCTTAAAAATAACCTTTTTGAACAAAATAGCGGAGATAACTACTATTATAAAAAGCCCTATCAATCCCGCACGAGAACGGCTTCCAAACAGATTTATTAATAGCAGACCGGTTAAAACTGCTCCTCCGATTTTTAAATATGTCTTTTTTGAAAACAACATAAATATAAAGGCTACGGGAATAAGCAAAACGGTATAGCTACCCACATAATTGGGATTTGCCAGTGTTGAATAAACATAAGTATCCACAAACTTGAAGTTAACATTATCCTTGAATTGATAATATTCCTTAGGAAGAATTAATTTTTTCCCGAAATCAGACCTGAACAAATCCATTCCAAAAAACTGAAATAGACCTATTAAGCATATAATCGCCACCGATATAAATACGGCTCCAAGAAGAAACTTAATCTGCTTTTCGGTCTTTACAAGATTAATAACTATCAGCATCAGCAACAGGTAACAGAGCAGAACCAGCGTCCCTTCGTACCGACCCGGAAACCCTCTAAGAGCATTATCAGGGTATTTGGATGTAATTGCGGACAATACGATTAGTCCGGCATATACAGCTGTGGGTATGTAGAGAAAGTTCTTTTCAAACTTTAACCCCTTTACAATAAGAAATGCAAAAAGAAAAACTAGAGCCATAACAGTTAACACAATAAGTCACTGGCTCTTATAATAGCTGAAAAAATCTGCATATATCTGCTCTCCGGTCCAGCTTTTCATTTCAATTTCGCTTAGTTTAACAAACTTTGAAAATACTATAAGCGGTATAATTGTTATTATAGCAGCAATCGGCATCAGAATAATTTGACCCGGATTCTCTTCTTTTAATCTTCTAGACATAATATTCCTCACTTGTTTTTACTGCTATAATATTAACACACTGATAAAAATGAGTAAAGATAAGGGAAAAAAAGGATTTAGGAAATACGAATATCTCTTTTTAGGATTTGTTAGCGGGCGCCCTTGGGCTGCCCCTATTCTTATTTATCCAACTAATCAATAGATTTTATTGCCACTATAGGACTTTCTACTGCTCTACTTTTCCGGCGCTTTGTTTTTACCTTCCGTATCTGCTTTTAGCAATCCTACCTCCTGAACAAGGCGCTTTATACGCCCTGCCTGTCGGGATACAGCCACTGTAAGTGCGAATACCATAAGAAGCAGCAGAAATATTATGCACAAGAATAGCGCATTAGCAGGAACCTCAACATCAAGTATCTTCGAAATAAAAAATACTGTCTGTGGAAAGACCGACATAACAACAAAACTCAGACTTGTAATAATCCATATAAGAGCATATTTTAGCTCCAGCTTCTTTGTTCTTACCATATTGATAATAAAAGCAAAAAATAACACTGAACCTATTACAAGCACTAACCTCAGAGTGCTACTCATAATCCTTCACCACACTTTTCTTCGAGATTGAGGCTATCATAATAGCCAGAGTTACCTTAATCATATAGTAGATACCTTTAAGATTGGTAATGGATGAAGTACCGCCCTCTCTGGCGTTCATTATAACCGGCATTTCGCTTACCTTTAGCTTATTTCTGAGAACAGTTACAACAGTCTCGGGTTCGGGGTAATCCTTTGGATAATCATTGGCAAATATGCTTATAACTTTTCGGTTACAAGCCCTGTAGCCTGATGTGGGGTCGGTTATAAGAGTACCGGTTAAAAGCTTGATGAGTTTGGAGAAATATTTGATACCGATGCGCCTGATTTTTGAGGATTGAAAGCCCTCGTTTTCGATAAACCGGGAGCCTATACAAAGGTGGTTTCCTTCTTCAATCCGCTTTATTAGGTAAGGAATGAATTTTGGGTCGTGCTGGCCATCTCCGTCTATTTGTATCGCAATATCATAATTATGATAAACGGCGTAAAGATATCCTGTTTGAACGGCTCCCCCAATACCCAGATTAACAGGCAGTGTAATAACCTTAATTCCATAGCTTTTGCAAACTGCTTCAGTATCATCTTTTGAGCAGTCGTTAATTACTATAACGTCAAAATTTCCGTTGGTTTCTTTTAATGCTTCAAAAAGCTTTGGGAGATTCTCTCTTTCGTTGTAGGCGGGGATTATAACTAATGTTTTCATACTGGCACTTCCATCTGTGCTTTTCTTTTACCCCTTGTTATTAAGCCTGCTATATAGCTTATTAAGTGGGCTGCACCTACTATTATAAAGAACATTATCAAATACGCAAATCTTGGATCAGGAACAAACATCAGCTGAAGCCCGAGAATAGTAAGTCCGTAAAAATAGAACCAGAAGGATTTTATACTTTTTACTGCATGTATTACGCTGCCTATTGCCCCGGGAATAAGGATGAAAAAATGTATAACCTTCGACGGAGCTTCCGAATTTATAAGCAGTCTGCAAAGGTAGGGTTCATGGAATATATATGCAGTCTTTCCTATGGTGAACCATCTTACATACAGCCAAAAATCGGTTTTCAGCCCTTCAATAAGCCTTTTTATGCCGTATGCCATCTGGTAGTCATTGTTCCCACGTATTTCATCTGTAACATCCGTAAAATAATCCTTAAAATAAGGGTATGTACCTGCGAGGAATGGATTTCCAGACCCTTCAGCCGTTAAAACAAATGTTCCGAGAGTCATGATGTTTCTAATCCACCACGGCGCCATAACAAGTATCAACCCGAAAAGCTGAAATAAGAAAAACAGGGCAATCGAGATAAGGGAATGGTTCTTCTTTTTGCATAGATTTATACAGTCAGGAGAATTGTCCCCTTGTCTGTTTGAAATAAGTGCGAAAACGAATGGGAATATAAATAGGGGCAGCAGGGCGGGCCTAATCATCAAATGTAATCCAAAAGCCACGCCTGTTATAAAATGAATTCCTTTTTTCCCTGATTCAAAGGCATATAAGGACAAGCAAAAATATAAAAGCATGGTAAAAAGGGCTAGGGTTTCGGTAAGAAGCATTACGGTAGAAAGAACATAAGTTGGGTATACAGCCATGAACAATGCTGTCAGCAGTGCTGTTAAATCATTTTTAAAAGCTTTCTTAACAAATAAAAAGCCCAGAAGAACCGAAAAGCTGCTTATTATAACCTGCAAAAGCCTTACAGCGGTTATCTGAAGATATTTATCTCCAAGGATTTTATATACTGCTGCTAAAAACAGCGGATATCCGGGCATCACTCTGGCATTGGGCTCACCTGACGGATTATCATAGGCATAGCCGTAAATGCCATCATCAACCATCTGATGGGACATAATCCAGTAGTTTCTGGGATCGTAACTTAAATTCATAACATTCATTTGTTTAGAGAAGACCCTTGCTCTTAGGCCCAAGGCCAACACAAAAATCAGGAATAAAAATACTACGGTCTTCCTATTTAGTTTTTTACTCTCCATAACGGCCTCCGGTTCACTTTAGAAACAGTATAATGGGGTACGGCACCTTTTGCGGTAAAGACATTCTAAGCGCTACCTATACTGTCCTTCTGAGCCTTACCTATACTGTCATTCTGAGCGTCAGCGAAGAATCTTTTTCTTGTGAAAGTATATCACTTGAGCGATTCTTGGGCAAGCTTGTTGATTTCATCTGAGCGAACTCTGGAAAGAAGCTCGGCACAATCCTTCCTGAAGCTGTCAGGATTGGTCAGAAGCCGCTTTTCGGCAATAGCATCTGCCATATAATAATTCCCTGTTTTATTAAAGTGCGTTATGTCCAGATAAAGATCCAGATTCTCAGTAAGCTCAAAAACATTCTGGAAATTATAAATCTCAACATTGGGATAAGCTGAGG
>JAAYNX010000068.1 GCA_012520615.1 Clostridiaceae bacterium
GAAAAGACATAAAAATATAGAAGGGGGAAACGAATCCATTCTTGTTTTAAGTAATCAAGCTAGGTTTTAAACTTGTGTATAAATTCCAAGATATCATTCTCCCGATCTATTTATTTCAATCTTAAAGATTATTGACAAGTATTGTATCATTCATACAATTGTGCTATTATAATATCAAAATAATAGTAAACATGCACAATTTCAAAAGAAGAATACAGTACCTGCATTTATAATAATGCAGTTTTTAATTGTAACATAGTAAAATCCCAATGTCAACCAAGTGCAATGGGATTTTGTTAAAACATCTTATCAGTTTTATTACGTTTATATTTCTACTCTACTTTTATTTCAAATCTCTCAAAAATAACCGGATTAAAGAACTGATCTGCATTAAATGATGTCCTTCTGAACTTTACATATTCACGAGTATTTTTTGATAACCATAGCGGCACTTCAATTTTCAGCAAGTCACAAACTCCAACAAGACTTTTTTCAAGCCTATCTTGATAAGAGCCTTCATCATCTCCTATTTCATAAACCTGCTCAGCTAAAATCGTTGTTCCCTTTATGAGCTTGCCAATGGTACGCATAGTAATTCTCCCCTTATTTAATAAAAAACCTCCACCATGTATAAGCCTGCCGGCGGAGCGGTTACTCCAATCGCATTTCGCTGTTCATTTTTTATAGCTTCTGCAATAATCTCAGCCTCATACCGCCCTCTGCCTATATCTATCATGGTACCGACCATAATTCTTACCATATTGTAGAGAAACCCGTTGCCCTTTGTGTCATAAATAAGAAAATCTCCATCCCTATGCCATTGGGAATAAAAAATTGTTCTGTCAAAGGTTTTTACGTTATGGCCTGCAGCGCAAAAAGCCTTGAAAGAATGATGCCCCTCAAAATAGCTGGCCGCTTTACACATTTCTTCAAAATCAAGAGTTTCCCGGATATGCCAAGCTCTGGTTGCCCATAATGCAGACCTTTGAGGTCTGTTTATGATTATATACCTATAATGCTTACCTTTAGCAGAAAATCTTGCATGAAAATTGCTTTCGACTTCCTTTGATTCTATAATTGAGACACTCTCCGGAAGATATGAATTAAGGGCAGGAGTAAATTTCTCAGCCGGTATGCTTGAATTAGTCATAAAGCTGGCCACCTGCCCATATGCATGTACTCCGGCATCTGTTCTCCCCGCTCCGTCAGGCATAATGCTCTCTCCTGTAAGCTTTTTTATTGCTTTTGCCAAGACTTCCTGTACAGAAAGAGCGTTCTTTTGATACTGCCAACCGTGATAGCTAGAGCCGTCATATTCAATTGTGAGCTTTATGTTTCTCATCTTATCCTTACAAAATAAAATCTGATTATACTTTGGAAATAAATGCGGCGCCTACAATACCTGCATCATTACCCATTTTTGCAGTAACAATCGGAATTTCCGGAAAACCAAAGTTGCCGTATGTTTTTCCTTTCATTTTCTCTTTTAGAGGAATAATCAAATTATCTCCTTCTTTGGATACGCCGCCGCCGATTACAATTACATTTGGCTGGAATATATTTATCATGTTGGACAAAGCTTCTGCAAATATTTCTATGTACTTATCAACCACAGCAATACCTGCTTCGTCACCCATTCTTGCAGCATCAAAAGCAGTCTTTGCATCAATTATATCTAAATCTCCTCCGCAAAGCTCATGAATTTTGGATTGGGGATTCTTCTCCGCAGCTTTTCTCGTCGCTTTTATAAGACCGGGAGCAGCAGAATATGCTTCCCAGCAACCCTTTCTGCCACAGGTACATTGTTCTCCATTTAATTCAATTACGGTATGTCCTAACTCTGCTCCTATTCCATTTGAACCGGTGAAGAGTTTTTTATCAATAATTACACCGCCGCCTATACCTGTTCCGATAGTGATTATTACCGCGGAATCCATTCCTTTGGCAGCGCCGGCCACATTTTCGGCTATAGCAGCGCAGTTCGCATCATTTTCAAGATATACGGGCACGTTGATATGCTTCTGCAGCTCTTCTTTAATACGTACATTTCTAAAGGACAAATTATTATTATAAACGATTATGCCATTCTCCCTATCATGGGTGCCTGGACTTCCTATACCAATACTGTAAATATCCTTTTCGCTTATTCCATATTCCTTTACCAGGTTAACAACGAGCATACACAGGTCATTAACAATTTCAGCAGACTCTCTGGTTCTGCCTGTTGGCACACTGGCCTTCTTTACAATCTTTTCCTCTTCGTCCACTATCCCCGCTGCTATTTTTGTGCCTCCCAAATCAACTCCAATATAATACATAAAGCCCTCCTTGAAACGATATACTCGTATAATAATCATTTATCATGTATTATGATATAATATACTGTGAAGGATAGTCAAGCAGAGCTTTACAGCATTGTAAACCAATAGCATTTATATGCCCTATATTCCACTGTTTATGAGAATAAAACCGAAAGGATAACTACCTATGATTCACGGAAAAAACATTATTCTTCGTACTATATACCCCAATGAGATAGAACATGTTTATGAGCTTATTTCCCATATTAATGCCAAAGGAGACTATTGGCATCTAAGTTTCCCTTCTGCAAATGAGTTTATAAAAGAATACAATCGTACAGGTTTCTGGAGCACAAACGAAGGTCGAATGTTAATCGTATCTCCCGACGGGGAATACATCGGTGAGCTTATATATTTTAAAGGTTTAGACTATCAATCGGGTTATGAAGTAGGATATGAGCTTTTTAGCCCGGAGTCCTCAGGTAAAGGTTATATGAGCGAGGCCTTACTTCTCTTTTGTGCTTATATGTTTTCTGTTTACCCCATTAACCGGATTCAGGTTAATACTATGGAAGGTAATAAAGCTAGTGCGAGAGTGGCCGAAAAATGTGGCTTTACCTATGAAGGCACAATGAGAAAAGCAACTTTCCATCAAGGCAAGTACCATAACCTAAGGCTGTATTCACTATTGAGGGAAGAATGCCCTCCATTAGAGAAACTAATGGCATAAGATCATGAATTATATTGTTATAAAAAGTTCAGAATATTAACCGGACTATATTTTTCCTTATTGGAAGGACTAATATCTAATGATTCTCCAGTTAATATCAAGAACTTTCTTTTTATATATTGTAGTTATTGTCACTATGCGCCTTATGGGAAAGCGACAAATCGGGGAGCTACAGCCTTTTGAATTTGCAATTGCGGTTATGATTTCCGATCTTGCGGCAATTCCCCTGGCAGATGACAGCAAAGATATTTATCATGCCCTTATCCCAATTGCTGTGCTGATAGTATGCCAGCTTTCAATTTCTTTTTTATCTATTAAAGGTGTGCGAATAAGAGAGATAGTCTGTGGGAAACCAACCCTCTTGATAAGAAACGGCAAAATTTTAGAAAAAAACATGCGCAGAGAGATGTATACTATAAACGATTTATTGGAGCAATTGAGGTTCAACAGCATCCAGGATGTAAAAGATGTGGAATACGGTCTTTTGGAAACCAACGGTCAATTGAGCGTACTTTTAAAGAGTAGTAAAAGGGCAGTTACTCCAGAGGACCTCGGAATGGATATGCCTCCCGAATGTTTCAGTCGAGATCTCATTATCGACGGAAAGCTTATTGGCAGAAATATGGAGCGTTTGCATATTAAAAGAGAATGGCTCGATAACTATTTAAAGGAATTCGGCGTAAATGACTACAAACAAGTCTTTTATGCTTCTGTAGACAATAATATGAAATTATTTGTTCAAAAAAAAGGAGAGTATTTAGAATAATCTCCTTTAGTAGCGTGATGCAGAACTTAATAGGCTCTCAACTATTGCTTTCAGTATTTCAATTTCTATTTTTTTCAGATCGATTTTGTCTATTATCCGGTTTATTGTATCTGGATAATAGAATTTTACTCTCGGAGGCTTTCTCTCAACCTCAACAATCTCATTGGTAAATTTGTTTATGCCATCATCATATGAAACTTTCACCATAAAATGTGGGTCAAAGCTTTTCTCCCTAACAACCTCGGCTTTTATCATTGGTTCCACGAAATCCCCCCATTTTTTATAATACTACTTATTAGTATTATCGTTAATTTCAAAAAAAGCTTTAATAGCACATTGGCATATTGTGATTTATTTGCTCTTATACTAAAGCATGAAGCGTCCGCTAAATACAATGGCAAGCAAAGCTAATCCTGCTATACTGACCAAAAAATCCAGTCTGGAAAAGTGAATCTCTCTTAATCTCGTTCGACCTTTACCTCCACGATAACACCTTGATTCCATCGCTTCGGCCAATTCATCTGCCCGCTTAAATGCGCTGACAAAAAGCGGAACCAAAACTGGGATAAAGCTTTTAATTCTAGAAAAAATACTCCCTGTATCAAAATTTGCCCCTCTTGATGCCTGAGCTTTCATTATGCGATCAGTTTCTTCAAGTAAAGTAGGTATAAAGCGCAGGGCTATTGACATCATCATTGCAATCTCATGAGAAGGGACACCTATTCTTTCAAAAGGCTTCAAAAGCTTTTCTATTCCATCTGTCATAATCATAGGAGTTGTGGTAATAGTCATTAAAGAAGCTGTAATTACCAACATAACCAATCTTAAAAACAACTTGACCGATGCAAAGACCCCTTCATAAGTGACCTTTACCGGCCCTATTTCAAACATGGGCGTTCCGCCAGTAAAGAATATATTTAATATGGCTGTTATTGCCAAGATAAATAACAGAGGCTTTATCCCTTTTATTGATTGTTTAATTGGTACACCGCTTATTAAAAGCAATATAAATATTAGCGAACCCATCATCGCATATTCAGGCCAAGACTCAATTAAAAATGTTGCCACCATAAGCAATGTAGTCCATAATATTTTAGTTCTTGGGTCAAGGCGGTGCAGTATAGAAGTGCCAGGAATGTATTGCCCTAATGTAATGTTGCCAACCATTAATCCACACCTCCTGCTTCTTTGTATATCATCCCGGTAATTAATTTCTGTGCTTCCTCTATTGTTAATACGGTTTTTTGAGTTTGGTAGCCAGAATTATTAAGCTCCATAAATAACTCGGTAATCTTAGGGATGTCTAGGCTATAGTTTTTTAGTTCCTCATATCTTGAAAAAACATTGGCAGTGGTGTCACAAAAGGCCAAACTGCCTTTATGCATTACTGCGACACGATCACAGAATGCAGCTATCTCCTCCATATTATGGGATATTATTATTATTGTCGTTTTGTCTTGTTTGTTAAGATTGGATAGTATTTTAAAAACTTCTGAGCTGCCCTGAGGATCTAGCCCTGCGGTAGGCTCATCAAGAACAAGTACCTTAGGTTCCATTACCAGAACCCCCGCAATAGCCACTCTGCGTTTTTGGCCTCCAGATAGCTCGAAAGGTGATTTTTCAAGAAGCTCCGGAGATATTCCCAGAATCTCAATGGCATGAAAAACCCTAGCTTTCATCTCTTCTTCTGACATGCCCTGCCTAGTTAGGCCAAAGATTATATCCTTATACACTGTTTCCTCAAATAACTGATGCTCAGGGTATTGAAATATCAGCCCAACTTTTTGTCTAAGCTCCTTGAGTTGCTTGCCTTCGGCTTTTAGGCCATCCACTTCAATTGTTCCTGAGGTAGCCTTTAAAATTCCGTTAAAATGCTGGATAAGAGTGGATTTTCCTGATCCGGTATGTCCGATTATCCCCAGTATTTCGCCTTTGTTTACGGTTAGATTAATATCATTCAAAGCTCTTTGCTCAAAAGTCGATCCCGGCAAATATACATGGCTTAAATCACGAACTTTTATTATCGGTTCACTTTCACCTTGAGTTATATTTTTTTCTTCTTGATAGGTTGAAGATAAATGTAATGGCTCAATGCTTGTTTTTCTACTCAAAAGCCCCTTTATAATGTTTTTCATATCTTGCACATTTAAAGGGAGTTTGTCAATTTTAATACCGCTTTTTTTCAAATTATAGGCCAACGATGTTATTTGTGGAACATCAAGGCCTGCTCTGCGTATTTCTTCAACGTTTTCGAATATTTGTTCCGGGGTTCCTTTTAATGTAAGCCTACCAGCTTCCATAACCATAACCTGATCAGCCTCTACAGCCTCATCCATATGGTGCGTAATCAGTACAATAGTGATACCTTTTTCTCGGTTGAGTTTTTTAAGAACATCCATTACCTCTTTACGCCCGTGAGGATCAAGCATTGATGTTGCTTCATCAAGAACAATACATTTGGGCTCCATTGCAAGGATTCCTGCAATAGCAATACGTTGTTTCTGTCCTCCTGAAAGCATATGGGGAGAATAATCGCTGTAAGCCTCCATACCAACCATTTTAAGCGATTCGTCAACCTTATTTCTTATTTGCAATGGCGGAATGCCTAAATTTTCAGGGCCGAAAGCCACATCCTCTTCAACGGTTGTAGCCACTATCTGGTTATCCGGATTTTGCAGAACCAATCCTAAGTTTTTTCTTACTTCCCATATCAATTCATCGTTACGGGTATCTATGCCGTCAATAATCACAGTGCCTTTTCGTGGAGTCAATAACCCATTTAAAAGCCTTGCTAAGGTCGATTTACCCGAACCGTTACGGCCTAAAATAACAACAAATTGACCTTGTTCGATAGACATTGAAACACCTTTAACGGCTTGTACAACAAGGTCATCTTCAATATGTGTTATATATTCATAATAAACATCATCTGTTTTTATCATCTTATTCATTAAGTTCACCACATGGTTATTTTTATTTAAACAAAGGAACCGCTTGCGATGTCATGTGTTAAGCGTAGCACAGCGAATAAATTCCGGATGAAAATACTGAGCGGCACGCATAACATAGACTAAAGGTTTCATATGGTGCATTAATAGCAATGACACCAATACCTCATGTCTTAGCTTGTGTGCTATAAAAGCGAATAATGGAGAACGGTACACTCCGCTCTCCATTATCTTAAGCAAAAATTCTCAAAAATTAAACCAATTCAAGTACAACGACTTCGGCACCGTCGCCTCTTCTTGCTCCAAGCTTGTAGGTACGGGTGTAACCACCTTTTCTGTCCTTATACTTAGGAGCAATATCATCAAACAATTTGTTTGTAAGGCTAATAACATTACCTTTTTCATCTTTTACTCTGTAGACCCAGTTCATAATGAGGCGTCTTGCGGCTAATCTTGAGGGACTGTCAACCGTTTTAAGTACGGTCTTAGTTTCTCTTTCAATAACCTCATACTTATTTCCGTTCTTTGATGTTACGGTCTTAAGTACTTTTCTGCCCTTGCTATCTACTACCGGAGCACTGACTGTTACATTTTTAGAAGCTGAATAATTATCACATTCCTTAACAGCTGTTGAAATCAATTTCTCAGCAATTCGTGCAACTTCCTTTGCTCTGGTTTCGGTTGTCTCTATACGCCCATACTGGATCAGAGAGGTTACCAGATTTTTTAAAATTGCCTTACGTTGATCAGTAGGTCTTCCTAATTTTTTATTTGCAGGCATTTCGTTTCCTCCCCTTACGCATTACTATTAATCTTCGTTCGTAGCGAGCTTTAAATCTAAAGCATCAAGCTTTTGTACAACTTCTTCAAGTGATTTGCGTCCGAGATTCCTTACCTTCATCATTTCGTCCTCAGTTTTGCTTATAAGGTCATCAACAGTGTTAATACCAGCTCTCTTCAAGCAGTTATAAGAACGAACCGACAAGTCAAGCTCTTCAATTGTCATCTCAAGAATCTTGTCCTTAGCAGGCTCACCTTTTTCAACAAGGATCTCGGTATTCTTTGCTCTGTCCGTTAAGTCTATGAATAGATTGAGATGATCGCTCAAGATTTTGGCACCGAGACTAATGGCCTCATCAGGTGCGATGGAACCATCTGTCCAGACCTCAATACTTAACTTGTCATAATCAGTTACTTGACCGACACGAGTATCTTCTACTGTATAATTCACCTTAGTAACAGGTGTATATATAGAATCTACAGGTATTACGCCAATTGGTTGATTAGGAAGTTTATTTCTTTCAGCTGATACGTACCCGCGTCCATGACTAACATTGATTTCCATAAAAAATCTGCTTGCACCGCTTAATGTAGCTATATGCAATTCTGGATTCATTATCTCAACATCTGAGTCCGCTTTAATATCTGCAGCCGTAATTTCACCTTCACCCTCGTAATCAATATACAAGGTTTTGGATTGCTCACTGAATAGCTTTAAACGTAACCCTTTGATGTTAAGAATAATCTCGGTCATATCTTCTACCACACCGGGTACGGTAGTAAACTCATGAAGTACACCGTCAATCTTTATTGAAGTGACAGCAGCACCCGGTAAAGAGGAAATCAGAATCCTCCTCAAAGAGTTACCTAAAGTTGTACCATATCCCCTTTCCAAAGGTTCTATGACAAACTTTCCGTATTTGTTATCCTCTGCACATTCAGTACATTCAATCCTAGGCTTTTCCATTTCGATCATCAGTCAACCCTCCTTGGGTTATTTTAATATAAGGGTAATCATCATTCGATTACTTGGAGTACAACTCAACGATGAGATGCTCCTGAACATTAAGGTCTATATCCTCTCTGGCCGGTAATGCAACAACCTTCCCCTTAAGATTTTCCTGATCTACTTCAAGCCACTTTGGAACTATCTTGGCTCCTGTTATATCAAGGATTTCTTTAAAACGTACCGACTTCTTACCCTTTTCGCTAACATCAACAGTGTCACCCACCTTAACGATATATGAAGGAATATTAAGCTTCTTTCCGTTAACAGTAAAATGACCGTGGGTTACAAGCTGACGAGCTTCGGCTCTTGTTGTTCCGAATCCAAGCCTGTAAACAACGTTATCGAGCCTGCTTTCCAGTAATTGTAACAGGTTTTCACCTGTAACACCTTTTTTGCGGTTTGCCATTTCAAAATATTTTCTGAATTGGCTTTCCAATAAGCCATAGAATCTCTTTGTCTTCTGCTTCTCACGAAGCTGAATTCCGTATTCTGATAGCTTCTTTTTCTGTGCGCCATGTTGACCAGGTGCATATGCTCTTCTACCAACAGCGCATTTATTTGAATAGCATCTCTCTCCTTTTAAGAAGAGCTTTTGCCCCTCTCTACGGCAGAGTTTACATGATGCGTCTGTATATCTTGCCATCTAACCTAACACCTCCATTAAACCCTTCTTCTCTTAGGCGGTCTACAACCATTATGGGGAATCGGAGTAACATCTTTAATAAGATTTACCTCGAGTCCAGCCGCCTGGAGCGCACGGATTGCCGCCTCACGGCCTGATCCTGGGCCCTTTACATAAACCGATACTGTCTTCAAACCATGCTCCATAGCTGCCTTAGCTGCTGTTTCAGCCGCCTGCTGAGCAGCGAAAGGAGTACTCTTTTTGGAGCCTCTGAAGCCAAGTCCTCCTGAGCTTGCCCATGATAGAGCATTGCCCTGGACGTCGGTTAAGGTCACGATGGTATTGTTAAAAGAAGAACGAATGTGGGCTGCGCCACGCTCGATATTTTTCTTTTCTTTCTTTTTTCTGGATCTTCTAACAACTTTAGCTGCTGCCATTTTATATATCGACCTCCCGATTATTTCTTCTTGTTAGCAATAGTCTTTCTTGGGCCCTTACGTGTTCTCGCATTGGTCTTTGTTCTCTGACCACGAACTGGTAATCCCATCCTATGCCTAATTCCACGATAACACCTTATCTCTGTAAGGCGCTTTATGTTCAGTGCAACCTCTCTTCTGAGGTCACCTTCCACAGTATAACCTTTTTCGATTGTATCTCGGAGCTTCGCGATCTCATCATCTGTAAGATCACGTACACGTGTATCCGGGCTGATTCCCGTTTTTCCCAAAATCTCATTGGAACGGGTTCTTCCTATCCCGAAGATATACGTAAGGCCGATTTCTACTCTTTTTTCTCTTGGCAAGTCAACACCTGCAATACGAGCCAAATTACTACAC
>JAAYNX010000081.1 GCA_012520615.1 Clostridiaceae bacterium
ACGGCCGCAGCAGTAGCTTGCTTCCAATCGGTCTTCACTTTGCTCGACCTCTTGGGCAAGCCTTGCATAGGACGTACATCTGCTTCTTCGGTCGCTTCGCTCCCTCACAAGCAGTGTTACGGCCGCAAAAAAGCGGCCTGAAACAGGCCGCTTTTATGTGTAACAATTATTCGTTTACCTTAGTTCCGCATTTAGAACAGAAAGTGGTTTCTTTAGCTACTTCTGCACCGCAGTTAGGGCATTTTGCCGCATTTTTAAGCTCAAGAACTTTTGCTGTAAGTTCGTTAATAGTGTCTTCCACTTGTTTAATCTGACCACAAATCTCATCATAATTTGAAGTTTGGCCTGTAGCATACGCCTTATATACTTCTTCACCGATTTTAACATAGAAATCTTTGATCTTGTCTTTTTCTGAGTTGATTTGAGAGTTAAGCTTTGTAATTTCAATAACGTCCTTACCCTTGTCTGTAATATTTCTGCCAAATTTTTTAACATCATCAAAAAATGCCATTGTCTAAGACCTCCTTAAAGAAAGATATTTATTGCTTAGCTCTGTATGCTAAATACAGTCTAGCTTATTCATAATACTATAATACCACATCATTCCAGACCATAACATTAAAATTTTCTAATATTAGTAGTCATTACAAGGCTTTAGAGTATACCTGCAATTATACTATGATTTCTTAATGATGATATATTCATTTATTTACACGTAGTATTGCATCCGTCGGTAATGCTTCCATAGGTATTCTTACTTCCATTTGTGCATGGGGTGCAACATTTATAGCGTTTCCTTCACCATCATACATTTCATTTACAACAAATTGCGTAACTGTACCAATAGGTGGCATTACCTCAACTGTATCCCCTAACTTAAATCTGTTTCGTTGCTCAATTACCACCATTTTATTTTCACTGTCATAGCCTTTTACCAGCCCTACAAAATCATAGTTTCTAATATATGAACTGGTGCCGTAATTATGGTCATTAGGCCCCGGTTTGTTAAAGAAAAATCCAGTGGTGAAATCCCGATTGCTAACCTTTCTAATCTCTTCATACCATTTTTCATCATACGGCTGATTGTTGTAATATGCATCAATAGCATCTCTATAGGCTT
Organism: Clostridiaceae bacterium; assembly: GCA_012520615.1. Taxonomy (GTDB): domain Bacteria; phylum Bacillota; class Clostridia; order DSM-8532; family DSM-8532; genus DTU059. The sequence continues at coordinate 1,121 of JAAYNX010000081.1, forward strand.
TTACCACTGTTGCAACATAGAATGAGCTTTTTACACGGCCTTCAATTTTTAAGCTGGATATTCCGCTGGAAATCAGCTCAGGAATATGCCTTATCATGCAAAGATCCTTGGAATTAAATATAAATGTTCCACGTTTATCCTCTTGAATAGGGAAATATTCCCCGGGACGCTTTTCTTCCATCAAGTGATATTTCCATCTGCATGGTTGAGCACAGTCACCTTTGTTTGAATCCCTGCCCGCCATATAGTTACTAAGCAGGCATCTTCCGGAATATGAAATACACATTGATCCGTGAACAAACGCTTCTAATTCCATATCATCAAGAATGTTTTCTCGTATTTCTTTTATCTCGTTTAAGGAGAGCTCCCGGGCCAATACAACTCTCGATGCACCTATAGAGTGCCAGAAATTAACGCTTTCATAGTTTGTAATATTTGCTTGTGTGCTGACGTGAATACTAAGCTCCGGGCAAGTTTTTTTAATTATTCCAAACATTCCGGGATCAGATACCAAAACAGCATCGATTCCTGATAAAGCGGCCTTCCCAATAAATTCTTCAGCTTTTGTAATATCCTCATTATGGGGAATTATGTTCATTGTAAGGTACGCTTTTTTCCCTTTCTCATGAACAAAATCAATTCCTTCCTTCATTTCCTCAAAAGTAAAATTATCAGAAGCAGTGCGAAGCCCAAACTCTTCCCCTGCTAAGTATACTGCATCGGCTCCATATAATATTGCCATTTTTAATTTTTCCATGTTCCCGGCCGGAGCCAAAAGTTCTACTTTATCCATTCTAACTACCCTTCTTAATGCTTACTGCCATTCCGTCACCTATTGGAATAATTGCGGTTTCAAGCCTGTTATCACTACAAATCTGATGTATGTATTCCCTAAGATTGACTGCAATGGTTCGATGTTTATGTTGTATTTTTTCTTTTTGCGCCACTAGCCCTTTATATAGAATATTATCTGAAACTAATAGTCCACCCGGCTTCAGCAACCTTAAAGATTGGACCAAGTACTCATTGTACTGACCTTTAGCAGCATCCAAAAAAATCATATCATATGAAGAATTTAGACATTCCATAACTTCCAGGGCATCACCTAATAATACCCTAATACGTTTATTATAGCCCATCTCCTGTATGTTTTTTTTGGCAATATCAGCCATCTCTTCATCTATCTCAATTGTATCAATTATTCCCGATTTATCCATAGCCTCTGCTAAGATACAGGCTGAATAACCAATTGCAGTACCCGCCTCAAGTATTTTTTGAGGTCTATGAAGCTTCACAAGAATTTTCAGCAAAGCGGCTGATTCAGGCTGAATAATGGGTATATGATGTATACTGGCATACTCCTCAAGTTCTTTTAAAAAGCCTGTTTCTCTCTTAATATTAGAACGTAAAAATTCAATTATATCCGGATAATTTATTTTATCTTCCATAAGTATATATACCTCATATACATAACATCACCTGCAAAACTTGCCCAAGATGACGAAGTCTGATTGTAGCAAGCTACTGCGGCCGCCAATAATTTCAGGATGAAATTCTTGTGCAACGCGCATGATATGGACTTACGATTCCAAGGCTATCCGAATTGCCGGCCATGCCTGCCTACTGCCTTACGTATAAAAGGCGGCTGTTATAGCCGCCTGATATTTTTGGTTTATTGCCCGCGTACGCCATATTTTTGTTGATCCCTAGTATGGCCTTCAAAAGTTTCGTTGTAAATATTTGTTCCGTCAGTTGTAGCAAAGAAATAGTAGTAATTAGTCTTTTCAGGATATAAGGCAGCTTCAATACAATCAATTCTCGGTGAGCATATTGGCCCCGGTGGCAGTCCCTGATGAAGATAAGTATTATATGGATGTACTATTTCCAAGTCTTTATTTAATACTGCACTGGTTCTTCCCAAGCCTTCGTATACTCTTGCGTATTGTACCGTTGCATCTGATTGCAGCAAGGGCAGCTCTTTGCTTTTTAAACGATTATGAAAGACACTGGAAATCTTTTTAAAATCTGCAGGGTAAAGTGCTTCCATTTCAATAAGGGATGCCAATGTTATAACTTCATCAATTGTCATTCCAAGTTCTTCTGCCCTCTTATAATGTTCGTCTGTAAATACTCTATCAAACTCCTTAAGCATCCGTTCAATAAGCTCTTCTTCTGTCCAGCCTTCATCCATCCTGTAGGTATCGGGATACAGATAGCCTTCAAGTGGGTATTTTCTGGCTTCATTATCCTCAATATCCTTTAAGAATTTATATACACTGTTTTTCTTCTCAGCGATTTTAAGAAATTTTCCTTCGTCAATATAGCCTTGGGCAGATAAAATACTAACTGTTTCTAAAAGCGTCTTGCCCTCAGGTATCATAATATCAACAGTGGGATTCTTTAGCGGTTCTCCACTTAGCCTAACCATAAGAGCATAGTAATTCATGTCCTTTGTAATAATGTGTTTTCCTGCCTTGTAAGCACTATCAAATCCAAGGACTTTAGAGATTATTTTATATACCCTAGTATCCTTTATAAAGCCCTGTTTTTTTAGCTCTTCTGCTATGGTTACCGCTTTGGCGCCGGAAGGTATTTTAAATACAATGCCGTTTTCCTCCGTCAACGGAATCGCAGCCTGAGCCGTACCCTCCGTAATAAAACGATAGCCGTATAGAGCGCATGTCATAAATACAATAACGCAAATCAGCATAAGAATTAAAAACTTCAAAAATAAGTAGCGCTTCTTTTTAACCCTTTTCTTTTTTTTAGGTTTTACAGCTTTTAATTCCGCTTCTTCACTTGGCTTTTTATAGGCGTTATTTTTTTGCACTATTCCTCACCTTAGCTCTCTGCTCGGTATTCAGAATCTTCTTTCTAAGACGAATTGAAGTCGGAGTTATTTCCACCAGCTCATCATCGTCTATGAATTCAAGATTTTGCTCGAGACTCATATTAATATGTGGAACCAGTTTTAGGGCCTCATCCGAACCCGAAGCACGCATATTTGTAGCATGCTTTTTCTTGCATACATTAATAACGATATCTTCATTTCGTGAGCATACACCTACAATCATGCCCTCATAAACCGGGACGCCCGGACCTATAAAAAGGCTTCCTCTATCTTGAGCATTATATAAACCGTATGTTACCGATTCTCCTGCTTCCCAAGCAACCAAAACGCCACGATTACGGTTCTTGATTTCGCCCTTGTAAGGTTCATACCCATGAAAAATATGATTCATTATACCATTTCCCCGTGTGTCAGTCAAAAACTCTGAACGGTAGCCAATAAGACTTCTTGCGGGGATTTTATAATCCAAACGAACATAGCCTTGAGCCGGGCTATGCATATTAATCATTTCGGCCTTTCTCTGGCCAAGCTTTTCCATAACACTACCAACGTATTCCTCAGGGACATCTATTACCAAATCCTCAATAGGCTCGTAAATTTCGCCGTTTCTTTCAATGGTGATAACTTCCGGCTTGGATACCTGGAACTCATAACCCTCTCGCCTCATGGTTTCTATTAATATGGACAGATGAAGTTCTCCGCGCCCAGATACTTTAAATGCATCCGATGAATCTGTTTCTTCAACTCTCATACTCACATTTGTTTCAACTTCACGGAACAATCTGTTGCGAAGGTGGCGGGAAGTTACATAGGTACCTTCTTTGCCCGCAAATGGACTGTTATTAACCAAAAAATACATCGATATTGTAGGTTCATCAATATCCACAAACGGAATAGCCTCAGGATGGTCTTTGTCACAAATTGTGTCCCCAATTGTAATATCCGGTATTCCTGAAACTGCAATAATCTCACCAATAGAGGCAGAATCGATATCAGCTCTTTTTAAGCCCTGGAAACTCTGTAAAGAAGAGATTTTCACTTGATGAAGAGTGTTATCTCTCTTACAAATCACAGCCTGTTGATCTCTTTTTATAGTACCTCTTTCCACACGCCCAACGGCTATTCTTCCGATATAATCATCGTAATCAAGGCTTGAAACTAAAAATTGCAACGGAGCCTCAATATCCCCTTTAGGAGCAGGAACATGCTTAATTATTGTTTCAAACAAAGGATTCATATTGTTTGACTCATCTTCCAGATTGTATTTTGCAATACGATCTTTTGCGGATGTATATATTACGGGAAATTCCAGTAAGTCATCATCGGCCCCCAGCTCTATAAAAAGATCCAGTATTTCATCTATTACCTCAGCTGGTCTAGCTTCCTTCCTGTCAATTTTGTTAATGACCACTATTGGCTTAAGATGTAGAGCAAGGGCTTTTCTCAAAACAAAACGAGTTTGAGGCATTGCTCCCTCATAGGCATCAACAAGTAAAAGAACACCATCCACCATCTTGAGTATACGTTCCACCTCACCGCCAAAATCGGCATGGCCTGGGGTGTCTACTATATTGATTCGTGTTCCGTTGTGAACCACCGCTGTATTCTTGGACATAATGGTTATACCTTTTTCACGTTCAAGATCGCCGGAGTCCATTACTCTTTCTACTAGCTTTTCATTGCTTCTAAAAATACCGCTTTGCCTTAACATTGCATCAACTAAAGTTGTTTTGCCGTGGTCAACATGTGCGATTATTGCTACATTTCTTAGTTCGTCTCTTACTTTTTTCACTATATCACCTGCTGTTTCTTTTTAACGTACTGAATAATTCTACTTGTTAGAGCACAATGTGTCAAATAAATATTGTATTGTATTATTGATGTCTTTAGAGTGGGTGAAATGCTCCACTCACGCCATTTGATATCACTCACAGCACTATTTACGGTTTAGCATAGGTTTTTCTTTAACAGGCGCTTTTCTTTCACTTTATCTATCATATTTTCAAAGGCCATATATAAGGACGGTATTACAATAAGTGTAACTAAAGTAGAAACAGTCAAGCCGCCTATGACAACAATAGCAAGGGGAATCTGAATTTCACTGCCTTCTTTTCTGCTAATAGCCATGGGTAGCATACCTAATACTGTTGTCAGAGTTGTCATGAGAATTGGTCTTAACCTGAGCGGACATGCTTTAATGATTGCTTCCTTTTTATCCAAGCCTTCTTTTCTTAACCTGTTTATACTGTCTATTAAAACAATAGCATTATCAACTACAATCCCCACAAGAATTATTATTCCGATAAATGCCGGAACACTTAGAGTTTTGCCCGTCAGCAGCAACAAAATCAAAGCACCTGTAAGAGCTAAAGGTATGGTAAGCAGGATTGTAAAAGGATGGAGCAGGGATTCAAACTGAGCCGCAAGAAGCATATATACGATTATTATTGATAAAACCAGTGCGTTAAAAAGCGAATCGAATGAATCTATAAACTCTTTTTGCTGTCCCCCGTATGTGTATGAGTAACCCGAAGGAAATTTATATTTCGAAAAAGCTTTATCTATATCTGAAGTAACCTTATTTAGTGCTCTTCCATTTAAGTCGGCTTTAATTGAGAAAGTTTTTTTCTGATCATTTCTTATAATATTTGGCGGTGATTGTTCAAGCTTTATTTGAGCTACTTCAGATAAGGGGATACTAACTCCTCTTGGACTTTGTATCGTTATGTTATTAATGTCATTAAAGGTGCTGATATTTTTATCCGGCGTACATATAATAACATCGATATCTGACCCCCGATAACGGTAGCGAGTTGCCATAATTCCAGTTACACCTATTCTTATTGCCTGTCCAACTTGTGCGGGTGTTAGGCCGTATAATAAAGCTTTACTCCGGTCAATTACTATAACCGCCTCTTCGATTTCCTCATCAAGTGAACTTTCCGGATACCGTATGCCATCTATATTTTTTAAAATATCTAATAGTTCTGCTGATATTTTTTTTAATGTTTCGGTGTCATCACCTGAGACTCTAATATCAATTTTGTTATAGCCTATAGAAAAGCCCATTACTTTGCTGTCATCAATAACGTTAATCCTTGCTCCTGCAATGTCTTTTACATTGGTTCTTATATCGTCGGCTATTTGAACTATGGTACGGCTGCGCTCTTTTATGCTGCCAATGTTAACAGATATAATTGCGCTTTCTGATGATGAACTATCAAAAACGAATCCGCTATTTCCTATATTTATATTTATTTCCCGAACCTCGGGAACTCGTTTTATCCTGTCTTGAACTTTAAAGGCAATATCATGAGTTGCATCAAGTGTACTTCCCTTTGGCAAAGATATTTTAACTGTTATAATCCCTTCATCCATCAAAGGAAAGTATTCGAACCCAATAGTCGAAATTGATATTAGAGAAAAAACAAATAGAAAAGCAGCTAGAGCTATTACTATTCCACGTCTACTTAATGAACTAATTAGCAGTTTTTCATATCCTTTGCATACATTGGAATAGAATTTTTCCCACCAATAAAACAGGTTCATAGTGCTTGATTTTTTATGTGATTTTTTGCGCAAAAACCCCCTACTCAGTAGTTTTGAAGCCATCATCGGTAACAAAGTAATTGCAATTATCATCGATACCATAAGGGAATAGGTTATTACAAGACCCATTTCCTTAAAAATTTTACCTGACATACCCTCAACATAGATAATAGGTACAAACACTATAACTGTGGTTAAGGTAGAAGCAGTTATAGACAGCATGACCTCTCTTGTCCCGTATTCAGCAGCATCAATAAGGCTTCTGCCCTCACTTCTATGCCGGAATATGTTTTCCAAAACAACTATGGAATTGTCAACAAGCATACCTATTCCCAGTGCAAATCCTGCCAAGGATATGAGATTTAAACTTATCCCGGAAAAATACATTAACACAAAGGAAATAATTATTGAAGCAGGCATTGATACAGCTATTATTAACGTGGCACGAATATCTTTCAAGAAAAGATAAAGTATCATAACAGCAAGGATTCCACCCTGTATAGCTGATTCTGTAACTGTTTTTATTGCCATATTAATATAGGTAGAGCTGTCATAAATAATATCCAACTTTATTTGAGGGTATAATTTGCTAAGTTTTTCAATTTCATTCCTGATTTCTGTACAAACTATAACCGTATTTGCGTTACTTTGTTTTTGAACAGAAAGATTCAAAGAGGGAGTGCCGTTAATATAACTCTCACTGGTCTTCTCTTTTTCTATCAGGCTGACATTTGCAATATCCTTTAATAGAATAATAGCGCCTGTTGCAGTTGGTATAGGTAAATTACTGATTTCCTCTATACTTTTAAACTCGCCGGTTGTCTTTAAGTAAATAGACATACCTGCAGTTTCTATGTTTCCTGCCGGAATATTTATATTTTCAGACATAATATATTGAGAAATACTGGTTTCATTTAAACCGTACAGGGCAAGACGCTCTGAAATCATTTCAATACAGACTTCCTGAACAACACCACCTGAAATTCTTGCAGCTGCAACACCATTAATACGTTCAAGTCTATTGATTATTTTATCTTCAACTAATCTGGTTAAATCCTCCTGCTCCATTTCAGAGCTTATTCCTATTTCAACAGTTGATTGAAAATTATTGGGGTCAATTCTCATAACCGTTATATCTTTTACGCCCTGAGGCAGATATGGTTTTACCATATCAATTTTTTCCCGCATTTCAAGGGTCGCAAAACTCATGTCTGTATCATCATTGAAATAGACAAGGCATAGACTGTACTCGCTTGTAGAAACAGTTTCAATAGATTTAAAATCGGATATGGTTGTTAACACTTCTTCTAACGGTACAGTAACAAGTCTTTCAATCTCTTCCGGCCCTGCTCCTTCAAATTTAGCAGTAACCACAGCAATTGGCATATTGAGATCTGGAAGTAAATCGATTTTGAGCTTTGATAGTGATACCGAACCTATCAGAACAATGGATAGTATTATCATAATAATTGCAATTGGGCGTCGGATAGAAAGGCCGGGTAAATTCATTTTAACCCCTCCCCGACTATTTCAACTGAAATATTATCGCTTAAAAGATGTTGTCCATTTATTACTATTAGTTCACCGCATTCAAGACCTTTTCGAATTTCTATTTGATTATTGCTTGTTAAACCAGTAATTACAGTTTTCTTAACAGCTTGGTCGTTCTCTACTACAAAGACATACTTTTCATTGTCCTTGCTTATTACCGAATCCAGCGGTACTAAAATTACATTTTCGCGCTTTTCTGTTAATATACTTGCTTTTGCCGTCATTCCCGGCTTTATCAAATTATCTTTATTAGGTAAATCAATTAAAACATTGTAAGTAAATGATTTTTGATCTATGGCAGGGCTGATTGTGTTTACCTTTCCGACAAAGTTCTTTTGTCCTGCTGAAGGAATCGAAATTATAATATTGTCTCCCTTTCCAATCTTGTTAATAATTTGCTCTGTCACAGAAATTGATATCTGTACTGTATCGGTATCTACAATGATATAAGGCACTGAAACATTGGAAATCATGGCGCCTTCTATGATGTCTTTATTGGCAATTACACCGTCAATCGGTGATCTTATTTTTATATAGTTCAGCTTTTCTTTTGCACTCTCTAATTGCAGCTTTAGTGCTTCATAAGATGCCTCAGCTTGTTGAAGCTGCATATTTGAAATGTTTACTGCATCTTCTGATAAATGATTAATATACAGGTCATATGCTCGACTAGCAGTTTGTAGTGCATTTTCTGCTTGCTTATACTGATTCTTAACCTCTAAATACCTTTCACTGTCTATTTTATTTATCTCAAATAAAAAAGTAGAATAATCAAATGCGTTTTTCATGGCAACAAAATTATTCTCCGCACTTTCCAAGGCGGACTCAAGCTGAATTTTCTGGCTTTCATAATTACTTCCCATTGTGGCAACAACCCCGGTCTTAGCCAAATCCACATTTGCCTTTGCAACCTTGAGTTGTTCTTTAAGGATACTTATATTTGATTCAAGCTCCGAACTGTCAACGGTAAAAAGTAAGTCACCCTTTTTTACTCGATCCCCTGTTTCAAAAAATACAGAGGAAACTTTCCCCGGTATTAAAGCGGTTACATAGACAATTTTTTTCGGTTTAGCTACACCCGTATATTGAGTTGAGGCTTCAATAGTTCCCTTAGTTACTGGAATAATACTTACAGGTATACCGCTTTTGGATTCTTCATGGTTTATAGTTTTTTTACATGATGAAAGAGAAAGAGTTAGGATAAGTAAAATCAAGTAGTGGATTTTCCTATACCCAAAACTTTTTTTATAAAGCATTTAATCTATCCTCTCAACCTAAAATGAAATTAGCGCATATAGTAAGTATTCATTTTTTCGGGTTAGTTTAGTCTTATTTCTAAGCTAATTTTTGATATCATGTCTTTTGTCATGCCGCAAGCCACGACAGACTGTACGGAAAGTATCAATAGTATTAAATCTATGCAAGTTTAGCGGCTGTAGCTTATTTACGGTTGCATAATCAAATATTATCACCTGCATGTTTAAAACAGTTTTCGCACAGTCTGACGATATTTAAAATGAAGCAAAAAACGACATAAAAAGGCTTGCACAATTAGACTTACAAATTACTCGTCTTCTTGGGCAAGCCTTATATTGAATGTATATACTTTTCAGGTTGAATGTTGTTTTATACAAAGAATAATATCTTTTTTTAATACAAAGATTTTTCTAATTTTTCTATTGTTTCTAATGCCCTATTGGCAACAGTCCTATATCTTTCTTTTTTATTTCTGATTCGCTCATTTAGAGGATCAATAATGCCGAAATTGACATTCATAGGTTGAAATTTAGCAGTTCCGGGATTTGAAATATATCTGGCTAATGAGCCAATGGCAGTGCTGCTAGGAAAAATAAAATCTTCTTGCCCGTTTAATTGCCTTGCGGCATTTATTCCTGCCACAAAACCCGAAGCTGTGGATTCCACATACCCCTCTACACCTGTCATTTGTCCGGCAAAGAACAAGTTGGGCTGTTTTTTAAGCCTATACACATTATCAAGTAAAGCAGGTGAATTAATAAAAGTATTCCTATGCATAACACCGTAACGTTCAAATTCAGCCTTCTCTAAACCCGGTATCATTCTAAATACACGTTTTTGTTCTCCCCATTTAAGATGAGTTTGAAATCCTACAATATTATATAAGGTTGCTGCCTTATCATCCTGCCTTAACTGAACTATTGCATAACTTTCCTTGCCTGTTTTTGGGTCAATCAGGCCGACCGGTTTTAATGGTCCAAAACGTATTGTGTCTACTCCACGTTTTGCCATGGTTTCAATCGGCATACAGCCCTCAAACACTCTATTATCTTCAAATTCCTTTAATTCCACTGTTTCCGCATTAATCAGAGCTTCGTAAAATTTTAGGTATTCTTCTTTATTCATGGGGCAATTAATATAATCCGCCTCACCTTTATCATAGCGGGATGCTTTAAAAGCAATATCCATATTTATGCTGTCAAGGCGCACTATCGGAGCCGCAGCATCAAAGAAATAAAGCCTATCATCTCCAATAAGCTTTGCAATTTCATCTGCCAGTTTATCGGAAGTAAGCGGGCCTGTTGCAACAATGGTAATATCATCTTTACATAATATTGTTACTTCTTCATTAATAACTTCTATGAGTGGGTTTTTTAGAATTTTATCGGTAACCGCTTTTGAAAAACCTTCTCTATCTACTGCCAATGCTCCACCTGCCGGCACTCTGGTCTCATCTGCACATTCAATAATCAATGAGCCAAGACGGCGTAATTCTTCCTTTAATAAACCTACTGCATTTTCTAACATATCAGACCTTAGTGAGTTGCTGCAAACAAGTTCTGCAAAGGTATCACTATGATGAGCCGGTGTTTTTTTATGAGGTTTCATTTCAAAAAGACGTACATTTATTCCCTGTTTTGCTATCTGCCATGCAGCTTCACTACCTGCCAAACCTGCACCAATAACGTTTATATAATTATTTTTCATCAGCATCTCCTTAATTTAGGATGTCTTTTTTTATTATAATGATAACATACAGTATTGAACAGGGGTTGAGTTTTTACTCGTTAAATAAATAATGCATCATTCTTTAAAAAATGATAAAATAGTTGCAAATATAGTAATTGAGGTGTTATTTTTGAAAAATTCAAAATCAAAATATATTCTAATAACAATAGTTTTATGTATTGCAGCTCTGAGTATTATCGGATGTTCAAATAACCAGAATAAATTACCCGGAAACAACCAGGACAGTACTACACCTACCCCATCTGTAACCCCGATTTCTTCTTCGGCCTCAACTTTACCAACAACAACCACTGAACCCACCGTCACGCCTGAGCCATCCCCTACACCGATTACAGCTACTTTGGTTTCAGCAGGGGATTGTGTTATTCATGACGATCTTCAAATCGCAGGTAAAATAGAAGGCGAAGACAGATATGATTTTACTCACATGTTTGAGGAAATCAAACCTTTTGTTGAACATGCGGATTACAGCATAGTAAGCTATGAAGGTGCAGCTACTAATAACAGAAATGACTATGCCGGGTTCCCATATTTTAATTGTCCGCCTGAAATGTTTGACGCTTTTAAATATTCAGGGTTTGATTTAGTCAATAACGCAAATAACCATCAACTTGACAGAAGGGTAAAAGGTATGCTGGAAACCCGAGAAAACGTCAGGCAACGCGGGCTGGACATTATAGGCGCTTATGACGGTGAAGATGTAAGATATATAATTAAGGACCTCAATGGCATTAAAGTCGGTTTCATGGCTTACACCTACGGCAGTAACGGTAATGAAGGATTACTTACTGCTGAACAGATTGCAAAGCATTTAGCATTCTTTGATAGACCAAGGATGGAAAAAGAAATAAGAGAGCTCGAAGAAAATGCTGATATTACTGTAGTATTAATGCATTGGGGGCATGAGTACTGGAGAAAGCCTAATGAACAGCAAATAAGTCTATCAAACGACTTGTTTGAGTGGGGCGCAGACGTTATTCTTGGCTCTCACCCCCATGTGGTTCAACCCACTGAAATTCGGACGGTTAACGGGGAAACTAAATATATAATATATTCTATGGGTAATTTTTTAACCAATCAATGGCATGAATGGTTTGATGACCCCAAAGATAAGAAATGGTTGCGTGAAGATAGCATACTTGTAACCATAGAGTTTTTGAAGGATCCCGAAACCCAGAAAACAGTTATTAATAAGGTAAAGCATATACCTGTTTGGGTAAGCCGTGAAGGAGTGGGAACTAATAATATCATTCACAGAATACTTCCCATTCCAACTAGGGATTATTACGACAATAGCGCATACCCGGAAGAACTAATCAAAAAAGCCTATGAGTCATATGACAGAACTCTTGATTATTTCACCGATTATGAACGAGAATAATATTAATATCATTTGAACGAAACGTCTTTTGTTTTTAGACTGTAAGCGGATGCAAGGAATTGAGATTCTTGCATCCGCTCTTTTTTGATATAAAAGATCCTTCGCATTCACTCAGGATGACTTTTATTTTTTTGTCTTTGCAGCCTTGCCTTCCTTTAACTGTTCGTCTAAATAGTCACATTCTGTATTGGAGCATTTATAGGTGATTGTATTGCCCTTTGATTTTTGTGTCAGGAAGTTTGAACATTTTGGACAAGTCTTATCAGAAGGCATATCCCATGTCATGAAATCACATTTTGGGTAATTCTCGCATCCTAGATACTTTCTGCCCCGTTTGGTTTTTCTGTAAATTACTCTTCCTGCGCATTTTGGACATTTTACGCCTGCTTCTTCAAGAAACGGCTTTGTGTTTTTACACTCAGGAAATCCAGGGCAAGCAAGGAATTTCCCAAAGCGTCCCATCTTTATAACCATCTGCTTGCCGCATTTTTCACAGACTTCATCCGAAACCTCAACTGGCATTTCAATTTTGCTTATTGTTTCAGCCTTCTTGACAGTCTCCTTAAAGGGCTCATAAAACTCTCTAAGAACTGCCTTCCATTGAATATCCCCTTCTTCTACCTTGTCCAGCTTATTTTCCATATCGGCTGTAAAATTAACATTTACAATATCAGAGAAATTAGCTACCATGAGTTGATTAACTATTTTCCCCAGTTCTGTAGGCGCAAGTTGTTTTTTGTTTCGCTCCACATAACCTCTGTTTATTATAGTGCTAATTGTTGGCGCATAGGTACTGGGGCGTCCTATCCCCTTTTCTTCCAATGTTTTTACCAATGATGCCTCAGTAAACCGGGCCGGCGGTTCGGTAAAATGCTGATTAGGCTCTGTATTTACTAATGTCAGACTTTCATCCTTATTAATAGAAGGGAGAATCTGAGATGCTTCATCCTCCTCATCATCTGTACCTTCTACATATAAAGCCATAAAGCCTTTGAACACTAACTTTGATCCGCTTGCCCTTAGATTTATTACAGTCTTGATATCCAGTGTTTTTGGATTACCTTCTATTTCGACTGATATAGTATCGAAAATTGCCGGTTCCATCTGACAGGCTAAAAACCTATCCCAAATAAGCTTATATAGCTTATACTGATCTAGAGAAAGGCTATCTTTAAGGGCCTCAGGAGCTCTTTCAACGTAGGTAGGGCGTATGGCCTCATGCGCATCCTGCGATGCAGATTTGGTCTTGAAATATCTGGGTTTGGATGGCAAATACTCCTTACCGAAATTATCCAGAATATATTTTCTGGCTTCGGTTAATGCATCTTCAGATATGCGCACTGAGTCTGTTCTCATGTATGTAATTAAACCAACAGACCCCTCACTTCCTATATCTACACCTTCGTAAAGCTGCTGTGCTATCATCATAGTCTTTTGAGCACTATAACCAAGCTTACGGGATGCTTCCTGCTGCAGTGTGCTCGTTATAAAAGGAGGCGCCGGAGTTCTTTTCTTTTCCCTCTTCTTTACATTAGATACTATAAAATTTGAATCCTTTAACAGGGCAAGAATTTCATCAGACTCGTCCTTATTTTTAATTTCCAGCTTTTTTCCGTTCTTTCCATGAAAACGAGCTGAAAAAATTAATCCGTCTTCTTTTTTAAATTGAGTATCGATAGACCAGTACTCTTTTGGTATAAAATTCTCTATTTCAGTCTCTCTATCGCATATTATTCGAGTTGCAACAGATTGCACCCTACCTGCACTTAGGCCTTTTCTAATCTTTTTCCAAAGGACGGGGCTTATCTCATAGCCAACAATACGGTCTAAAATACGCCTAGCCTGTTGTGCATCAACTAAGTTCATATCAATGGGTCTGGGTTGCTTAACTGCATTTATTACTGCATTTTTTGTTATTTCATTAAAAGTTATTCTACAATCACTAGAGGGATCAATCTTTAAGATATGTGAAAGATGCCACGAAATAGCCTCACCTTCACGGTCAGGGTCAGTTGCAAGAAATATTTTTTCAGATTTCTCGGCATCTGCCTTAAGTTCTTTTATAAGAGTGCTCTTTCCGGCAATGATAATGTACATGGGATTGAAATCATTTTTAATATCAACACCTAGATGGCTTTGGGGTAAATCCCTTATATGCCCCATGGATGCTAGAATTTTATAATCTGGTCCCAAATATTTTCTTATGGTTTTTGCCTTTGCCGGTGATTCGACAATAACGAGATATTTTGACATTTTTTCCTCCACTGTAAATTGTCCCTTTTAACATGAGTAATAGTATCATTGATATTTTATTTTGTAAACCTGATTTTTATTCTAACATATATCAATGGAATACTTTACATCTCTACATATAATAACAGACAGAATTAAAATCCTGTCTGTTATTATATAATCACTATTAAGTTTATTATGTAAAATTCTTTGTTTTTTAAGTAGTAAACTTGTTTAAATACTTTTTGTTAGTGTGGTCCACCCGTACAACCGTCAAGAGTATAGTCACCTGTATCAGTTTTATCAGCCTCAAAAGGACATTGGGGTTCTTCAGCAATATAGGCTGGAATAAGAGCTGCTAAGTTCGCTGGGTCAGCACCGTTATGATCAGCCTTATAAATCTGTATAGCACTTTGAATTGTTCTCTCAGTTGCTTCACACGCATTCTTTTTTGCGTTTGCATCTACGTTCTTAAACACCGGAATAGCTATTGCTGTGAGGATACCGATAATTACTACGACTACCATCAATTCGACCAGAGTAAAACCTTTTTTGCTTTTTTTGAATGCATTTAACATCTTAAAAGACCTCCTAAAAAAATTTTTCATGTATTATTTCGACAAATGCTTCTAAAAGATTTATACCACAAAAATTAAAAATTAACAAGAATATTTTGGTATTTAAGAACTTTTTTAATGTTTTTATATTTATAATAAATATTAAGGTAA
>JAAYNX010000102.1 GCA_012520615.1 Clostridiaceae bacterium
CTCCATATTTTATTTATTGTTTCACCTAACGAGTACGTCATGAATATTTTTACCCCCTATTTTATTGCCAGAAGAACATCTCCCGTTGATACCGATGCTCCCGTGGTTACAATTACTTCAGACACCACGCCGTCGCGCGGGGCACTAATTTCATTTTCCATCTTCATGGCTTCTAAAATAACGAGAGTATCGCCCTTTTTAACGGATGTTCCCGGCGAAACTTTAATACTCAGAATAGTTCCCGGCATAGGTGCCTTTATGGCTTCACCGGAAATGCTGCCCGAGGAAGCTGCTGCTTGAGTTGGGGCTACCGGTGCCGCAGAAACTGCGGGAGCAGCCGATACAGCTTGGGGTTGAACAACCGGTGCAGTGGCTTGTGTTGTTTTTAATATAGTTGCCTGTCCTTTTTCAACTTCAACTTCATAGTTCTTATCGTTTATTGTTACGATATACTTCATTGCAATCCTCCTAATAAGGCTATTGTTTATTAATCCAATGCCTTGATACTTTTAAACTGTAGTTCTGAAAGCGGAATACCTGATTCATCACTTACTATAGCCATAATCATGGCTGCCGTTCTTTCATCTACCCCAACTAATTTCAAATCTCCCGCACTGGCAAGAGGCACCATATTATTAGTGCAAATGGCAGGGCTGACGGAGTCTTTTACATCCGTTTCTTTTTTATTGGCTTTAAAATATTCAAATACCTTGGATTCAAGAGTAATGACTGCACTTAAGCCAATCAGTACAAAGAATACCAATCCTAGTCCGAAAAAGGAAATAAGTAAGCTATCTAAAAATGACATAAACATACCGCCCCTTTATATTTTTTTAATTGAGTATCTGACGGTTGAAGTCTTTCTTTCTTCTCTTTCCTTAAAGAACTTTTCCGCAATTTGTGGGAACGCAATATAGGAAAGCACATCTTCGTCAGATTCAGCCATCTTGCCAAGCTTTTGCTTGGTCTTTTCAAATTCCGGCTCCAGAGTATCGGCAAATCTGCCGGTAATAGGCTGTTCATCTCCAAGAACTTTTTTAACAAGATCCTGATTTAATTCGCCGGGCGCCCTTCCGTATTCACCTCTAAAATATGCTTTAACCTCTTTTGATACATTTTTGTAACGTTCGCCTATCAATACATTGGTGGCTGCCTGAACGCCTACCATTTGACTCATAGGTGTTACAAGAGGAGGATATCCTAAGTCTTCTCTAACCCTAGGTGTTTCCTGAAGAACTTCATCTAGCTTATCCAACGAGTTTTGTTGTTTGAGCTGTGAAATGAGGTTCGAAAGCATTCCACCCGGAATCTGATAAACAAGTGCATCGGTTTCTGTTCCCATAACATAGGGATCTAGAACACCTGTCTGAATAAATTTGTCTTTTATAGGCCTGAAAAAGTCATTGATTTCCTTTAGAACATTTTCTTTAAGGTCTGTTTCGTAGCCCATCTGTTTAAATGTATAATTTAAAGTTTCTGTTGCAGGCTGTGACGAACCTCCTGAGAATATTGAAATAGCAGTATCAATACCATTGCAGCCTGCTTCTACAGCCTTTACACATGTAATCGGGCCAAGTCCTGTAGTAGAGTGAGTATGAAGTACCAGAGGAACTTTTACTGTTTCTTTTAAAGCCTTAAATAAATCATAGGCCTCTTGAGGTCCCATTATTCCAGCCATATCTTTAACGCAAATTGAGTTGACACCCATTTCTTCAAGAGTCTTACCCATCTTTGCATAGTTTTCAAGATTATGAATAGGGCTTAATGTGTAACAAATGGCTCCTTGAGCGTGACCTCCACATTTTATGGTCTCATTAACAGCAACTTCAATGTTTCTAAAATCGTTAAGAGCATCAAAAATTCTTATTATGTCCATACCATTTTTGATTGAGAGTTCAACGAACTTTTTTACCACATCATCCGGATAATGCTTATAACCTAATATGTTCTGACCTCTTAACAACATTTGAAGCTTTGTCTTTTTTACCTTTGATTTTATTTTTCTCAGTCTTTCCCAAGGATCCTCAGATAAGTATCTTAGACATGAATCAAAGGTTGCGCCTCCCCAACATTCAATAGATGCGTAGCCCGCTTCATCGATTTTTTCCAATACTGGCTCAAAATCTTCGAAGGGCATTCTTGTTGCGATAAGAGATTGATTGGCATCTCTTAACACTGTTTCAGTAATATTTACTTTCACTATTGGCTCTCCTTTCGGTGTTTATTACATAGTTAATATTTTAACAAAATAATCCAATGTTTAATCAATTATGCATTTATATATATATTTATTAATATATTATAATAGGGAATAAGACTATCGCTTTTCATTCTATACAAATTTGTCACCTTTAACAAGTACATTTTGTAAAATCGATATTGTATATGGACAGCCCAACAAGCGGATTTTGTATACTAAATACATTGTGCATACGCTGTATCCCTCTGTTTGTAGTATTTTTAACAATCTTTATGTCTTTAAAAAACCAAAATGCTATGTTATTATAATAAAGGTCGATATGCAATTTTATAATTTAAAATATTTTCTTTTTTTATTCTACGAGTGGAGCTGATTAGATGAAATTCCAAGATTTTAAAGGCGGTGTGCACCCATCTCAGAAAAAAAACACTATGGAATGTGCTACTGTCAAAATGGGTATTCCCGAAAAAATCGTGATTCCCATGGTACAGCACATAGGAGCCCCATGCCAGGCTTTGGTGAAAAAGGGTGACTCTGTTAAGGTGGGACAAGTATTAGGTAACTCTGATGCATTTGTTTCAGTCCCTGTTCATTCTAGTGTGTCGGGAGTTGTGAGCTCTGTGGATGAACGGATTATTTCCGGAAGCAAACCTGTAGTGTGTGTAGAAATTAAACCCGACGGGCTACAGGAAATATCAGAGGATGTCAAACCGCCAGTGGTTGACAGCAAAGAAGCCTTTATGAAGGCTATACGGGCTTCAGGTTTAACAGGTCTTGGCGGAGCGGGCTTCCCGACTCATGTAAAACTCAATCCACCTAAAGATACTAAAATTGATACTCTTATTATAAACGGGGCTGAGTGTGAACCCTATATTACCTCTGACTACCGTGAATGCATGGAGAATACATCCAATATAATTGAAGGTATAAACCATGTACTTAAGTGGACCGGAATACCGAGAGCTTTAATAGGAATAGAGGATAATAAACCCGAAGCAATAAAAAAACTGGCTGAGGCTGTGGACTCCATGAACAGCATTAGTGTTCATAGCTTAAAATCACGATATCCACAAGGTGCCGAGAAAATGCTTATTAAAACATTGACAGGTCGTGAGGTTCCATCAGGAAAACTTCCTTCGGAAGTAGGATGCCTTGTAATGAATGTAGCCAGTGTTTCTTTTGTTGCAGAGTACTTGAAAACCGGTATGCCATTAATTAAGAAACGAGTAACAGTAGATGGCTCATCAGTAAAAACACCTAAAAATGTTGAAGTTTTAATAGGCACACCAATCGGTGAGGTTTTTAATTTCAGTGGCGGTTTTATATCGGAGCCTGCAAAACTAATTATGGGCGGTCCAATGATGGGGGTCGCACTATATTCAGATGAAATACCGGTAATGAAATACACCAATGCCTTATTGGCTTTAGATGAGAAGGATGGAAAGATTCCGCAAGAATATGCATGTATAAGGTGCGGACGCTGCGTAGATGTCTGCCCAATGAATTTGCTGCCATTTGATATTGACAGATTGGTTAAGGCTAATTTACACGATGAGCTTGAAAAATATAGTGTTCTAGACTGTATTGAATGCGGAGCATGTGCCTATACATGCCCGTCTAAAAGACTCTTGACTCAGTCAATTAGGCTGGGAAAAGATGTTTTGCGCAGAAGGGCGAAGAAGTAATTAAATGAGGGAGCAATATAAATATACTATTTCTCAGAGCAAAAATATGTTCTGTAGAAAAGTAAATAAGGGGGATTTGTTTTGGAAAATACGCTATTTGTGAACTCCTCGCCCCATATAAGGAGTGAGGTCACTACCCAAAGGCTGATGCTGGACGTTATAATAGCACTTATTCCCGCAGCCTTTGCCGGAATTTATTTTTTTGGGATCAGAGCAGCGCTTCTTATAGCTGTTACTGTTATATCAAGTGTAGGTTTTGAATATATAATTCGTAAAGTTCTTAAAAGAAATAATACCATCGGAGATTTCAGTGCTGCCGTTACAGGGTTGATTCTCGCTTTGAATCTGCCGCCGACATTACCGATATGGATGGCAATAGTTGGTTCGCTATTTGCCATAGTTATTGTCAAGCAGCTATTTGGAGGCCTAGGATACAATTTTGTAAATCCGGCGCTGGCTGCCCGTGCATTTCTTGTTGTTTCATATGGAGCAAGAATGACTACATGGATACAACCTTTAACAAAAGCCACAGCAGTTGATGCGGTGTCATATGCTACTCCTATGGGAGTTTTAAAAGGAGGAGGGGAACTCCCCCAACTTATAGATATGTTCCTCGGGAACATTGGTGGCTCATTGGGAGAAACATCAGCTTTAGCACTAATAATTGGCGGAATTTATCTTTTGGCTCGAGGTGTTATTTCTTGGCACATTCCTGTTGTATATGTTGGAACGGTTGGGTTGTTTGCATGGATAATCGGACCGGAAGGTATTTTTACGGGGAATCCATTATTTCATATATTAGCCGGAGGGCTTATGCTTGGTGCAATATTTATGGCTACCGATTATACCACAAGCCCGATGACTAAAAAAGGTATTGTTATTTATGCATTTGGATGCGGCCTTTTGACCATGCTTTTCAGATTATTCACCAATATGCCGGAGGGAGTATCATATGCCATTCTCCTTATGAATGTAGCTGTACCCATGATCGACCGATATACAAAACCGGCAAGATTCGGAGGTAAAGCGCATGTTTAAGGATATTATTAAGCCTTCTTTAATTCTGTTTCTGGTATGTGCCTTTGTTACAGGCGCTCTGGCTTATGTAAACGGTGTAACTAAGCCTATTATTGATGAAAATGCCAGAATTGCCGAGCAGGAAAATTTAAAAAGTGCATATATCGATGCAGATAACTTTCAGGATCCAAAAACAGCCGATTTGCTAAAGAGCGAGGGAATTGATGCAGGAGATGCCATAGAAAAGCTATACATTGCACAGAAGGATGGAAAGTCAATTGGTTATGTTGTTGCTGTTTCTTCCAGCGGATATGGCGGAAAAATAAAAATGCTTGTGGGTATAGATAATGACTTTAATATTAAAGGAGTATCTTTAATCAGCCACAAAGAAACCCCCGGTTTAGGTGCGAAGGCATCCGAGCCGAATTTTACCGACCAGTTTCTGGGGAAGGCTCCCGAAAAAACATTCAATGTGGTAAAAAGAGTCCCAAATGATGAAAATGAGATACAGGCCATAACTGCCGCTACAGTTTCATCAAAAGCAGTAACAAGAGGCATTGATGACGCAGTGGCACTTATTCGTTCGATGGCAGGGGGTGTGTAAAATGGCTGAGAAAAAGACAAAAGTATCTGTTTTACTAAATGGTTTGTTAAATGAAAATCCTACTTTCAGGCTTCTTCTTGGAATGTGTCCTTCACTGGCTGTAACAACAATGGCAAAAAACGGCTTGGGAATGGGAGCTGCGGCAACCTTTGTTCTGGTAGGATCAAACCTGGTAATTTCATTAATAAGAAAAATAGTACCGGATAAGGTTAGAATACCGGCGTATATTACCGTTATTGCCGGCTTTACTACAATAGTGCAGATGCTTATGGCGGCATTTTTACCTGAGATTAATAAGCAATTGGGTATTTTCATTCCTTTGATTGTTGTTAATTGCATAATCTTTGCTCGCGCCGAGATGTTTGCCCAAAAAAACGGACCTTTGCTTTCGGTGTTGGATGGTATAGGTATGGGTGCGGGTTTTACTATTGCAATAACAATTATCGGCTCTGTAAGGGAGATTCTGGGAGCAGGAACATGGATGGGAATACCTGTCACAGTTAATCTTTTTGAACCAGCCGTTATGTTTATTCTTCCTCCAGGCGGATTTTTGGTCATGGGATTGCTAGTCGCCTTGTTTAACCATTTGACCAAGAAAAAGAAGGAAGGAAATGGCTTGGAATGTGAGTCTGGGTGTGGAGTTGGATGTCCCGGCTGCAGTAAGGCGGCAAACGGAGGTGAAGCATAATGAAGGAACTATTTGCAATCCTGATAGGAGCAATGCTTGTAGAAAATTTTGTTCTCTCAAAGTTTTTGGGAATTTGCCCATTTCTTGGAGTATCTAAAAAGACTTCCACAGCGTTGGGTATGAGCGGAGCGGTTGTGTTTGTACTTGTCATCTCACAAGCCGTTACATGGCTTACAAATGAATATTTATTAAAGCCCAATAACCTTGAATACCTTCAAACCATAGCTTTTATTCTTGTAATCGCTGCTTTGGTGCAGTTTGTAGAAACGGTTTTGAAAAAGCTTATGCCCTCACTTTATAAAGCTTTGGGAGTATACCTTCCCCTAATTACAACCAACTGTGCGGTTCTCGGTTCAGCGTTAATATTTGTTGAACGGGACTATGGATTTGTTGAATCGGTGGTGTTTGGCTTTGCAGCAGGTCTGGGCTTTACCTTGGCGCTGATATTATTTTCCGGTGTAAGGGAAAGGTTGGAAACTGCTGATATACCAGAGGCATTTAAGGGAATGCCTATAACTCTTATCGCTGCATCACTGGTGTCCATAACCTTTATGGGGTTTGCCAGTTTGATTATTTCTTAAGGAAGGGGAGTGACATAATTGAGTATTTTAGTTCCTGTTGCTGTAATTTCTGGGCTTGGGCTCGCTTTTGGGCTAGGTCTTTCATATGCGTCAAAAGTCTTTGAGGTAAAGGTTGACGAGAGAATAGGAAAAGTCAGAGAATTGCTCCCCGGAGCCAATTGCGGTGCTTGTGGTTATTCAGGCTGTGATGGGTTGGCAGAGGCAATTGTAAATGAAGGTGTTCATGCCAGCCGTTGCCCGGTGGGAGGAATAGCTGTGGTCAACGCCATATCTGACTTTATGGGAGTTGATGAGGGCTCTATTGATGTAAATGTTGCAAGGGTTCTATGCCAAGGCAATTGTGACAATGTTAAAATGAAGTATAATTATTTAGGTATAGAGGACTGTCATGCAGCCAATGTTCTTGCCGGAGGTATGGATGCATGCAATTATGGCTGTTTAGGTCTAGGAAGCTGTAAGAAGGTTTGCCCATTTGATGCTATTGTTGTAGAAAACGGATTGGCAACAATAATAGCAGAAAAATGTACAGGCTGTGGAAAATGTGTTGCTGAATGTCCCAAGGCAATTATAAAGCTTATTCCGGTATTGTCAGGTTTTACGGTAAAATGCAACAGCCACGATAAGGGTGCTATTGCAAGGAAAAACTGTAAAGTTGGTTGCATCGCTTGCCAAAAATGTGTTAAAGTCTGTCCTTCGGAGGCTATTACCATGATGGACAATGTTGCTGTTATTGACTCGCAAAAATGCACAAATTGCGGTGAATGCGCTGCGGTCTGTCCTCAGAAGTGTATTACAAATACGATTGTACAACGATAAAATATTTAATCAAAAAGGCGCTTGTTA
>JAAYNX010000166.1 GCA_012520615.1 Clostridiaceae bacterium
AAATATTTTCGGTGACTATAACGGAGAGGTCCCACCTGTTCCCATTCCGAACACAGAAGTTAAGCTCTCCCGTGCCCACGATACTTGGCTGGAGACGGCCCGGGAAAATAGGTCGTTGCCGAATTTTATCAAAACCCTGAGATAATACCTCAGGGTTTTGCATTTTATGCCGTAAAATTTGATAACGAAGTTTTTTAGAACACTGTAAAAGAAGCTTATTTTTTTTAAAATTCATTTTAAGGGTTAAATCATAAAATTGAATAGATGCTTTGATGGGCGGAGAGATTCCATCTGTACATTTGTTACAGGTTGATTCTATTTATATTAAAAACCTTTTACAACAGGTATTAAAATTAAAATAAAATGAACCAATAGCATTGCTATCACGTCAAATTATAATGATAGTAATTGTCTTCATCATCTCTTAGGCAGACTATGCGAAAAATGCGTTACTATACAGGTTTTAATATTTAATTAAACAACAACAAATAGTCGGCGAGGCGGCTAAGATTTAAAGAGAAGTTTTGATTGTGCAGCGACCTTCATTTTATTTAGGTAAAGGGAGAGGCCGCTATAATGATGAAGAGCAATTTTAAAACACCTATTATGCCAGTATTATCCATAAGAGTATTATCATAATACTATTTGTATGATATAATAGATACTAGTGTTTTCAATAAATAATTCTTAATATTAATGTTGGGGGTAATTGAATGAGAAGACGAATTTTAATAGTTGATGATGAAAAAAACATTGTTGATATTCTTAAATTCAATCTAAATAAAGAATCTTTTGATACTTTGGAAGCCTATGACGGAAGGACTGCTTTAGAGATTGCAGAACGTGAAAAACCCGATCTAATTTTATTAGATGTTATGCTTCCTGAAATGGATGGGTTTACTGTTTGCAGAAAGTTGAGACAAACTATGCAAACTCCTATTTTAATGCTTACTGCTAGAGAAGAAGAGGTTGATAAGGTACTTGGCTTAGAATTAGGTGCAGATGATTATATAACCAAACCTTTTAGCCCTAGAGAACTCATGGCAAGGGTTAAAGCAAATCTAAGAAGAACTATTGATGAAATTATTCCTCAACAAAAAGACGAAATTCTAAGATACGCTGACTTGGAGATTGATATTAACAGATACGAAGTAAGAAGAGACGGGGAAATAATCGAGTTAACCTTAAGGGAATTTGAATTGGTTAAGTTTTTAGGCTTACAAAGAGGTCAGATTTTTTCCAGAGAGAATCTTCTTGAAAAAGTTTGGGGCTATGAATATTTTGGTGATGTAAGAACAGTGGATGTTACAGTCCGTAGATTAAGAGAAAAATTAGAAAGAGATCCTTCTAAACCTGTTTACATATTAACAAAGCGCGGTGTTGGATATTATTTCAATCCGTCAGTTTAAAGGTATTTATGAGAAATATATTTGCGAAGACTGCATTTTTTCGGAGTATACAATGGCGGTTGGTATTAATATTGGTGCTTACTACCTTTGTTTTAATGTCGGTTGTTTGGGTTTTTTTGAATGCCAGGGTAGAAAATATTTTCTACGACGACTTTAGAACAAATATTGAAACCAACTATAACGAATTGGGTATTAATGAGGAAAATACAGATTATCAGAAGCTATTTAAAGAGCTGAAAGAAAATGCTTTAATAGCAGGGTTTATCCATGGTCATGATAAAAGCTATACTATTTTAGATAAAAGCACAGCTGAAATTTTATATTCATCCGATGTATTATATGAAACGGATAAACTCCAGTTTCGAAATGAGATTTTTAAATCTGAGAATCTATTATATGTTCTTTCCCAGAAGGATGCTAACGTTGTTGGAAACAAACAAAAATACACTAAGGCTGACGGTGGGAACTTTTATGACTATGTTAAGACTCAGAAGCTAAAAGACGGAGAATATGTTCTGTTTTTTAAATACAATCGGGATAGAGCTCTTGTCGTATTAGAAGACTTTAGTAATGCTATTTTATTAAGCACCGTTATTTCGCTTTTTGCAGCAGTTGTAATAGGGTCTGTTCTTTCAAGAACTATAACCCTACCAATCAACGATATTATGCATAAGGCAGAAAAAATTACTGACGGTGAGTTTGGATATGCTCTGACTGTAAAATCTGATGATGAAGTAGGAAAGCTTACACAGACATTTAATTTTATGTCATCACGATTAAAAAGTATGCTCACCGAAATCACCAGTGAAAAGAAAAAGCTTGAAACCATTCTTGATTATATGACAGATGGAATAATAGCATATAACAGGTCCGGGGAGGTTATACTTACAAATCCGGCAGCTGAAAAGCTATTGAAAAGCAAAACTTCGGAGATAGTATCTTTTGACGAATTTATGAACATCCTTGGAATTAGTCTTAAAATGGACGATATTACCGAAGAAAATAATATATCTGAGCCCTTACATAAGGTTCAATATAAGGATAAATTTATTAAAATTCATCTAGCGATATTCACCGATGAAAATAACCAGACCGATGGTGTTATCGCAGTAATACAAGATATAACAGAGGAACATAGGCTGGATAACATGCGCAAGGAATTTGTTGCGAATGTATCCCATGAGCTTAGAACACCATTAACTTCGGTAAAAAGTTACACAGAAACCCTTCTGGATGGGGCATTGCAGGATAGAGCAACAGCCGAGCAGTTCTTAGGGGTAATAAATGAAGAAACAGATCGCATGACAAACCTTGTAAAAGATTTACTCACCCTTTCTCAACATGATGGAGGTATCGTATTAAATCTAGATGATATATCGATAGGCGATCTTGTTGGTTCCTGTATTGAAAGAATGAAACGGGAAGCCAAACTTAAAAATCAGGAGCTAAAGTCCAAGATAAAACACGGATTACCTATAATTCAGGGAGATAGGTATAGAATAGACCAATTGATAATAAATATTATAGGTAACGCCATAAAGTATACCCCTGAAAAAGGCAAAATAATGGTACAGGTTCATTGCGATAACGATAATTTGATTATAAGCGTTGAAGATAACGGCATAGGAATACCGGCACCAGATTTAGGAAGGATATTTGAGAGGTTCTACAGGGTTGACAAAGCCCGATCAAGGCAAATGGGCGGCACCGGTTTAGGGTTGGCTATTGCCAAGGAAATAGCTATTCTGCACGGTGGCAATATAACAGTAAAGAGCAAACTGGGAAAAGGCACAAATATATCTGTACTACTACCTATCAGAAAAGCACGCAGATAGGCGCTCTGAAAGGGTTACAGAAGGTAATTTCGTTTTAAAGGTCACGTAATGGAATTGTAATACAATTTCGTGTATACTATTGTATATGTGATATAGGCAAAATATGTCTAGTTATCTTGTAGATTGTAAGGCCTATGACGTGTCCGGGGGGAATTATTATGGCAAAAAAATTGGTCTTCCTGCTAGTCATGATATTCGTCCTGCTAAGTGTTTCAGTAACAGTATTTGCAGGAACGGGTTCTGATGCTCCTGAAGTAGGTTTTACAGATGATAAAGCTAATCTTGAGAATAAAGATTCTGGCAACAAGGTTAGAGTAAGTGATTTAGAAGAAAAATATGGTGAAGTTTTCTTTGGTGAAGATTCAGAATCAAGTACGGAGATTGTTTCAATAAATTATGGGCGCGTTTACCCTTTTGAAATGCGTCATGAATTCTTTGGACAGACAAATGACTATGATATACAAAATCCACATATAATGCTGATGTATATCAA
Source organism: Clostridiaceae bacterium (assembly GCA_012520615.1). Taxonomy (GTDB): domain Bacteria; phylum Bacillota; class Clostridia; order DSM-8532; family DSM-8532; genus DTU059. Next base: position 3,738 of record JAAYNX010000166.1, read on the forward strand.
AAGAGACGGTAAATACGTCCGTTTAAAAGATGTTGAGCGAAAAACTAATATCACTGAAGAAATTTGCTATCTAAATACGGTAGTTGACCTTGAGAATATTGGACAGAATAAAGTAAATGAAGTAAGAGTAATTATTTTCAGAAAAAATGATGTAGATAATCTAGTTCTGGATGAAAACCTCCAGATAACAAACTTTGAGATAACATTTCGTCGCTGGAATCCGGTTGAAAGAGCATTTTTTGAACTAAAGCAGGTATTTAATTAATCCGACTATGTCCCTTAAGGCCGGAAGTAGCTTATAACGAGAATATTAAAGATTTCCCCCACCTCTTAGGTGGCGGGTAGGGAATACTATCACAGGCTACAGTATATCCCATGGCTCGAGTTTCAACGACTCGGGACCCGTTCGAAATCTTTGGCTTCGGTAACGGGTGAGGTCGTTATAATGAGGAAAGACAATAAAGAAAGGATTAAGACAAAAATCCTTATATCATTAATAATTTTAAGCGTTATTCAGATAGGAATCCACTGGAACATGCAAACTCAGGGGCTTCCTTTTCATTTTATCAGCAAAATATTTGGCGGTAACGGAAGAGCTGCCAATTTGGATGTGGATTCGTTAAAGAACAGGTATTTTACACCTGATTCTATAACTGTATCAATTAGTACAAGCCATTGGAGATTAGATGAACGGGACTCCCAATTTAAAAAAGTCTGGGAGGATATAAGAGATAACTATATTCCATCAATAATCAAAAAGAAGCCGGAAAAAATATTGCCGAAGGAACAATGGGCGGAAATAACTAGTTACAGATGTGTAAGAATAGATTTCGAAATTTCTTGGCCCAGTAATATCATTCATTGGCTGGCACAGGTCAAACCGGGAGATACTAAGGCTTTTGAGGGGATAAAATCGATTGTTATCGCACCCCAACTGGATGTTAATGAGACTGTTAATACAATATTTATCTATGATAATAATCAGATTTATCGCTATCAGGTAAATATAGATGATGAGTTTCTTGCAAAGCGATATTATTCAAACCTGGCCGATGAATTGACGGCAAAGAACAAGCCTATTCTCAGGCTATTATCAACAGTATCAAATTTTACATCTGAAGAGGATATCTATGTTGCACTAACAGACGGAAAAGGAAGTGCTTTTTCCAAAATCAGTACAGGAATTCCGGAGCAAATTGTTCTAAACCGTGCTAATATGGAGAATTACAACATACAGGATAATATTCTGTTAGACCAAAAAGAAAGTCTGAGTGCCGATTATGCCGATTCTTCCAAGTACGTTATGTTTACTGACACTGAAAATCTCTACAGACTCTACGAAAATGGCATTTTAGAATATAAATATATACCTTCTACAGCATCCAATCAGGATGATATATCAGCCGCATTCAAACATGCAGTCACTTTTATTGAGCAGCGCCGCCATCTTGTGGGAGACGCAGATATCGTGTTGAAAAGCATAGATAAAGAGCATAGTAACATTTACAGGATAGAGTTTGAATATAAGCTGGAGGGTGTTCCTGTTTATTACACCGAAAGACAAGGGGCCGGAATTTCATCTCCGCTTATTATAAAGGCGAATTCCGAAAGAATATTGGAATGTAGATGGGTTATTAGATATTTTAACAAATTTGATAAACCGATGGACTATAGTGTAAATTTTGCGGATCTTCTAAATAAACAAATTGTATCTACTTACCCTGAAATTCTTGAGAGTAGAGATAAGCTTTTTAAAAGGCTAGAGCCGGGCTATATATATAATTTATCCGATTTAGATTCGGCCTTTTTGTTACCAAACTGGATAATCAGTACAAATTCCAAGGACTATTTCATCCCACTTGCAAGGAAGGGGGGATAAGGCTGTGGATTGGTCAAAGGCTAAAACTATATTAATAATTACATTTCTAATACTGAATGTATTTATGCTTACTATGATACTATTCACAGGTTCGAATGAACTTTTTAGGAATGATTATATTAGATATGCCAAGGACTATCTTACATCAAGGGATATTGAAATCAAGTCTGATATTCCCCGTGTTCCAAAATCTACAGGAAAGGTGTTATACGCTACAAAAGAATATAATGTAAAAGCCTTGTGTAGACTTGTTTTTGGGCAAGAGATTCCTTTTTCTGATAATGGCACCCCCATAGAAATACTATTTGGCGGTGAAAAGCTTATTTTAACCGACGATGAGCTTTATATAGAAGACAGGCTCCCCGAAGGGGAATTATGGTTCAGCGATTTTAATACCTTTGAAGAGAATCTTATTAATTATCTCAGTAATATTGGGTTTAACAAACTAAATTTATATCTTGAGAATTTTTCAGAGTATGAAAAAGCAAAAGAGATAGTCTTTACAATTAAGTATAAAAAACTTAATGTTTTTGATCAACAAATCTCTGCAACGATTGATAACGAAGGAAAATTGACCATAACTGCCCCTTCTAAAGAAATTAAGAAAGAAAACGGTAAAGGGGAAGTTCTTTCAGCGTATCAGATATTAGTAACGGGTGGATTGCCTTCAGGGGTTAAGATAGAGGATATTGATATCGGATATAGACGAGTCTCAGAAGGAGATCTTTATGGGGTTCCGGTATGGCGTATTATAACAGAGGATGGGGGTACCATGTTCTATAATGGCTATACCGGTGAAAGGCTCTATTAGTACAATTTAGTTGGTATTTTTACTGGTTTTGTTGGTAATCAATATATAGTTTGCTAACCCCTCAGGATAGTGATATAATAATAATTTGAATAATCCAAGGAAGAGACCGGAAGGTTGGTGTACGTGTGGATAAACTTATTATCCGCGGCCAAAAACGATTAAAAGGTGAGGTAACTATAAGCGGCGCTAAAAACGCGGCATTAGGAGTCCTACCGGCTGCTTTGCTACTTAGTGATGTATGTACCATAGAAAATGTACCGGACATATTAGATATTTCCATACTTAAAGGAATTATGGAATCACTTGGTGCCCGGTTTGAGAATATTGATAAAAACACCATTAAAATAGACACTAGGAAAGTTAACTCCTATATGGCGACAGCCTCAGATATGCACAGGCTGAGAGGTTCATATTATCTTATGGGAGCTTTACTCGGCCGTTTTAAAAGGGCTGTCGTAACCTTTCCCGGTGGCTGTAATCTCGGTGTTCGTCCTATTGATCAACATATCAAGGGATTTGAGTCTTTAGGAGCCAAGGTTGAAATTGAACACGGCTATATTAAGCTTTCTGCTAGTAAGCTTATTGGTGCATCTATTTATCTTGATGTTGTAAGTGTCGGTGCTACTATCAATATCATGTTGGCAGCAGTCAGAGCCGATGGCCTTACCACAATAGAAAATGCAGCAAAAGAGCCTCATATAGTTGATATAGCAAACTTTTTAAATGCAATGGGTGCAGATATAAAAGGTGCCGGAACTGATATAATTCGCATACGGGGTGTTAAATCTCTTAAAGGAAATGTGGTTCATAGCATAATACCTGACCAAATTGAGGCAGGCACTTTTATGATTGCCGCTGCTGCCACAAAAGGGGATGTTCTTGTTAAGAATGTTATTCCCAAGCACATGGAATCCTTAACTGCAAAGCTTTTAGAGATGAATGTCAGGGTTGAAGAATTTGATGACAGTATACGAATATATGTTAAGGACCGGCTTTCAAAGGTCAATATCAAAACACTTCCATATCCCGGTTTTCCTACTGATTTACAGCCTCCGGCTGCTATACTGCTTCTGAGGGCAGATGGAATCAGCACTATAACTGAGGGTATTTTTGAAAATCGTTTTCAATATATTGAAGAGCTAAAGAGAATGGGCGCTAATATTCGCGTAGAAGGAAGAATGGCGGTTATTGAGGGAGGATCTAAGCTTTCCGGCGCACCTGTTAAAGCACTTGATTTAAGAGCAGGGGCAGCATGTGTTATTGCAGCCTTGATTGCAGAAGGTGAAACCGAGCTCAGCAATGTTCATTACCTGGATCGCGGCTATGAAAATATAGTTGAAAAATTTGGCAAGCTTGGGGCAGATATAAGAAGGATTAGTTGCAACTAGGGTTAATCGGAGAGAGAAATGGTCAAAGTATGTAGTCTATTTAGCGGTTCAAGTGGGAATTGTATATTTGTTTCATATAATGATACTGCTATTTTAATTGATGCAGGTGTAAGCGGCAGGCGTATTGAAGCGGCATTAGCGAGTATAGGGGAATCTTTTGATAAAATCGCGGGTATTTTTATTACCCATGAACATAGTGACCATATATGCGGAGCCGGTATTTTATCCAGGCGGCATAATGTGCCTATATATGCGAATCCTACTACTTGGATGGCTATGCGCTCTAGCTTAGGAAAACTAAAGACAGATTTTGTCCGTTACATTGATTTAGATGGGTCTGTTACTGTAGGAGGAATTACAGTGAAACCTTTTCCCATCCCTCACGATGCAGCATGCCCCGTTGGTTATAACATCTTTGTAAATAATAAAAAGTTGACAATTGCAACTGATATAGGACATATGGACAATGAGCTTCTAACAAACCTGGAAAAAAGCGAAATGATTTTATTAGAGTCAAATCATGACGTGGAAATGCTTAAAACAGGCAGATACCCCTGGCCTCTAAAACAAAGAATTTTAGGAGATCATGGACACTTATGTAATGATATCGCAGGGCAGATTGTTGCTCATCTGGCTAAGAAAGGTACAAAAAAGTTTTTATTAGGACATTTGAGCAAGGAAAACAATTTTCCCGAGCTTGCGTACCAAACTGTGTGCAATGCTCTTATGGAAATGCAGATAAACCCTAAAAAGGATGTGTATCTGGAAGTTGCTTTAAGGGATAGAGTAAGTAATATTATGTATATTTAATCTGAGGAGCAAAATGACAATAAAGATAATATGTGTGGGAAAACTAAAAGAAGCCTATTTAAAAGACGCTCAAAAGGAATACTTAAAGCGTCTTTCTCGTTTTTGCAAGGCAGATGTTATCGAGGTTGATGAAGAGAAAGTACAGGAGTCAGCGAGCCCGGCTCAGGAGGAAAAGGCTAGGCAAAAGGAAGCTGAACGAATTATGAAAGCAATCGGCAAAAACAGCACTACAATAGCTTTAGCTCTTGATGGAAAAGAGCTGGATTCAGTTGGTTTTTCCGGGGAGATACACAGCCTAATGTTAGGTGGAAAAAGTGATTTGGCATTTATCATAGGAAGCTCTACCGGACTTGACCAATCAATATTAAAGAATGCTGATTTTAAATTTTGCATGTCAAAGCTAACGTTTCCTCACCAGCTTGCGAGAATTATTCTTCTTGAACAAATCTACCGCGCTTTTAAAATTCTAAACAATGAAACATATCACAAATGACCTCCCTTATCTAGTATGACATGAGAATATTTTACTGTG
>JAAYNX010000112.1 GCA_012520615.1 Clostridiaceae bacterium
GAATAAGAAAGGGGACGATACCCATGATAAAGGTTGTTTATGGAAACAAGGGCATAGGAAAGACAAAATACTTAATAGCCGGTGCTAACGCTTTGCTGGATAGTTGCAACGGAGATATTGTTTTTATTAATCGCGGTATTTCTCATATTACAAACCTTAAACACCCAATTAGATATGTAGATATTTCTGATTTTCCTATTACAACATTAACTCAATTACTTTCTTTTATATGCGGCATGATTGCCCAAAATTATGATATAAAAGCCATATATATAGATGCACTATCAAATTATGAAATGGAAGAAGGGCAATACGAGTACTTTTTTAAACAGATTAAACTATTATCAGAAAAATTCGAAACCCAATTTGTGTTTTCTATAAGTGGAGATATCAGCAGTATTCCTGAGTATGTATATAAGGAGTATTCCTGTTAGAATTATTGAGGGATTTGTACTTTGTACAAGTCCCTTTTTAGCTAAATAAAAAATAACGGTAAGCCTTGCATGGGCTACTACTGTTTCCTTTCGTTGTTCGCGCTCATAGGAAACAGTGTAGCGACCTGCATTTGATTTCGATTACGGGCGATGTTATTATGTAAAGGCGGGATTGTTTAACCCGCCTTTGTTCTGGACTAAACACTGCTTGTGCAGGAGTGTAAAAATCTTAGAAGATGATTTATTGATTTTGGGGGAATTATATATGCTCATTGCAGCCGTTGCCCTTTCTGATGCGACAAGGAGCTTCGACAAGCTTTACGACTATAAAATATCTAATGATAATATGAATAAAGCGGTACCAGGGGTACGAGTTTTAATTCCTTTCGGGCGCAAAAATCAATTGAAATCGGGATGGATTATTGAGGTTTGTGAAAGAGAAAAAAATAATTTAAAGCTAAAGCAAATATCCCAAATCGTTGATTCAACTCCACTTTTGTCTGCTGAGATGATAAAAATAGCCCAATGGATAAGAACACGATATTTTTGTACTTGGGGTGACGCAATAAGGCTGATGATTCCTGCCGGTGTTAACTTAAAGAAGCAAAGTTGGCTTCAAGCATCCGAAATGTTAACAGCAAATAAAATTGAATCAAATTTTGAGCTCAGCCCATCGCAAAAAAATATTTTGGCCAAGCTTATGAAGAGTAAAGATGGTATGCCGGAGCACGAAATTACTAAGACTGAAGAAAATACTGATGATGTTAAATATCTAATTGATAAAGGTTTTATTAAAAAAAGTGACTTTTTTGAACAATTGATTAATGAAAAAACCGTAAAAGCTGTAACACCGTCAATTAGCAAAGAAGAATTTTATTCCTTGGTCGACGAAGGAAAGGTAAAGAACATTCGACCCATAAGAGTTATGGAGGTTCTATTTACTGAGGGAATATGTACTCTTCAAGATATTCTGCTGATAGCCGGAGTATCGCATGGTACAATTCGTAATATGGCTAAAAAAGGGTGGGTATCTTATTGCGAAATAGAAGTTGAAAGAAACCCCTTTGATAATATTGAATGTGAAATACCTAAAGAACTGATTTTAACTAGTGAACAAGTTCAGGTATTAAAAGAAACAATTCCATTATTAAGTCAAAACAAACTTAATGAAGTCCTTATTCATGGCGTAACGGGAAGCGGAAAAACCGAAGTATATATAAGGCTCATTGAAGAAGTGATTAACAATAGAAAAACAGCAATAGTGCTTGTGCCGGAGATATCACTGACCCCACAGATGACCAGCTGTTTTACAGCTCGCTTTGGTAATAGGGTTGCGATTCAACACAGCCGTTTATCCCAGGGTGAACGATATGATCAATGGAGAAAAATCAGAGCAGGTGAAGTAGATGTGGTTATTGGGGCTCGATCTGCTGTGTTTGCCCCGTTAATTAATATTGGCATAATTATAATTGATGAAGAGCATGAACTAACGTATAAATCAGAGAATACACCAAAATATGATGCCCGCCATGTAGCCAGAGCACGATGCAATATTAACGGAGCTTTGCTGGTCTTAGGCTCAGCAACACCCTCTATAGAAACATACCACCGTGCTTTGAACGGAAAAACGCAGCTATTGACCATGAAAAGCAGACCTAATTCTATGCCTTTACCTCAAACAATTATAGTGGATTTGAGAGAAGAATTAAGGGAAGGGAACAGGGGAGTTATAAGCAGAAAACTTAATGAAGAGCTAATTAATAATAAAAACAACCAAGATCAGAGTATTCTTTTTCTTAACAAGCGGGGTTATGCTTCATTCATTCTTTGCAGAGATTGCGGTTATACATCGAAATGCCCAAATTGTAGTGTTACTTTAACGGTGCACACATATGATAAACAGAGTGTTTGCCACTATTGCGGTTATTCAGAGCCTATATTAAAAGCCTGTCCGAACTGTGAAAGCAAAAAAATTAAAGCCTTTGGAACAGGAACACAGAAGGTAGAGGAAGAGTTAAAAAGCCAGCCTGCTGAATTTAGAATTCTGCGCATGGATATGGACACCACAAGCGGAAAACATGGGCATCAGAAGATATTGGATGCATTCCGCAACAAAGAAGCCGATATTTTGCTCGGAACACAGATGGTAGCAAAAGGACATGATTTTCCTGATGTTACCTTGGTGGGAATATTATCTGCTGATTCGTACCTTTTTAATAGTGACTATAGAGCAAGTGAACGGACCTTTCAGTTAATAACGCAAGCTTCTGGGCGTGCAGGTCGAGGGGAAAAGCACGGTCGAGTAATTCTGCAAGCTTACAATATTGATGATTATGCTATACAAACAGCGATGGTACAAGATTACGAAGCTTTTTACCAAAAGGAAATTGTTATGCGTAAGGTTATGAATTCTCCACCTTTTTGCCATATTGGTGTTGTTATTGTGTCAGGTGAGAATCAAAATGATGCCAAAGAATCTCTGGAGGTTCTTAAAGCACAGATTTTTAATCAATACTGTGAAAAGAATGCCATTGAATGCTCAGAAGTACTGCCCTCACCTATATTTATTTTACGGAACAGGTACAGGTGGAGATTAATTATAAAAACTGCATCTATAAATATATTAGTTCAGCTTATCAATGAAATACTTGACATGTTTCCTAAGATGAAAACCGGCAGCACAGACATAAGTGTGGATATCGACCCGGCCAGCATGGTATAATAGTATGATAGGTGTATAATTTGTAAATAATTCAAGGAGTAATAGGTATGGCAATACGTAATATTGTAAAAAAGGGAGACGAAATATTAAATAAACGATGCAAAGAAGTAAAAGAGATTAACAGCAGAGTACTTGAACTGCTTGATGATATGAAAGAAACTATGTATGAAAGTGGCAACGGTGTTGGGCTGGCAGCGCCACAAGTCGGAATTCTCAAGAGAATAGTTATTATAGACGTAGGTGATGGGCTGATGGAGCTTATCAATCCCGTGATAATCGAGTCTGAGGGAGAACAAATTGAGGTCGAAGGATGCTTAAGTGTACCGGGTGTGTACGGAAAGGTTAAACGTCCTCAAAGAGTGGTTGTTGAGTATCTTAACAGAGACGGAGAGAAGGTGCAAGCTGAGGGTACAGAGTTAAAGGCTATTTGCATATGCCACGAACTTGACCATCTCGACGGCGTTCTTTTTGATGAAAAGGTAATAGAATTTGTTGAATGCGAAAGTGAATAGCTTACAGAAATTTTAGGCTACATATATTGGAAAGAGGAATGAATATCTTAATGAAAATTTTATTTATGGGTACGCCTGATTTTGCCGTACCTTCTTTAAAAGCATTAATAGAAAATGATTATGAAGTTGTAGGTGTAGTTACACAAACAGATCGCCCGAAGGGGAGGGGTCACATACTTCAGGCGCCTCCTGTAAAGGAATATGCAAAACGTCACAATATACCTGTGTTACAACCTGAAAGATTATCTAAAGAGCCTGAAATGATTAATAAAATTGCACAGCTTAATCCGGATCTCATTGTTACCTGTGCCTTTGGTCAAATTCTGCCCCAGAGTTTATTGGATATACCTAAATATGGGACGATTAATGTTCACGGATCATTACTGCCTAAATATAGAGGTGCCGCTCCGATACAATGGGCAATAATAAATGGGGATAAGAAGACCGGTATCACTACAATGTTTACAGAATTAGGTCTAGATACCGGAGACATTCTGTTGAAAGATGAAGTTAATATTGATCTTGATATGACGGCAGGTGAACTTCACGACATTATGTCTGAACTAGGCGCTAAAACCCTGATAAAAACCATTAAGGCTTTGGAAGACGGAACATTAAAGAGAACAAAACAGGATGAAAGCCAGGCTACTTATGCACAGAAAATCGATAAAAAAACTGGAATAATAGACTGGTCCCAGCCTAGCTTAGCTATCCATAACAGAATTCGCGGAACTAATCCATGGCCGGGTGCCCAATCTACAATGTGCGGAAAAAGGTTTAAAATATGTTGTTCGCAAATGGCCGAGATTCCTGAGTCATTATATGAAAAAATAAATAATCCGGATATCATGCCGGGTACTATTCTTGAATTAGTATCCTGTAATATGTGGGTAAAAACCGGAGACGGTGCTTTGTTAATCCGTGAAATTCAGGCAGAATCCTGCAAAAGAATGACACCTCAACAATATGCCTGCGGTCATGAACTAAAACCAGGCATGATTTTAGGTGAATGCGAGAAGGAATAGAGATGAAACTTTTACTGCATATATGTTGTGCACCGTGTGCCGTTGCAATAGTTGAAAAATTAGAAAATGATTCAGACATATCGTTTAAAGGGTATTTTTACAATCCTAACATTCATCCAGTTGAAGAGTATGAGAAACGAAAACTTTCTGTTATTAATATGTCTAATGAATATAATTTCAATGTTGCATATGAGGATGATAACAAATTAGAATACTGGAAGAATAGCCTTGAAAACGATAAACTTCTAAGGTGCAATACCTGCTATTCATTAAGGCTTAGCGCAGCTGCAAAATTTGCTAAAGAAAACCAATTCGATGCCTTTACCACAAGCTTACTAATAAGCCCATATCAGGATCATGATTTAATTAAGAACATGGGTCAGAATATAGCGAAGAAATATGGAATTGCGTTTTATTACCAAGATTTCAGGGAGCTTTATAGAAAGGGCAGAGAGATTTCGAGAGGTAAGCACTATTTCATGCAAAAATATTGTGGATGTTTTTATTCATATAGTGAATCTGATCACCCAAAAAAGCCGATATATACTTTTGAATAAGTTGTTTTGCAAAAGGATGAAAATAACTTGTAATCATTTTGTCTAATTATGTCTGCCAAAAAGGTGGTAAAATAGACAACAGATACTAAAGAAAAACTTCAAGAGGTGCGAAAATGAAGAAAATCATGTCAATTATGCTGGCTTTTTGTCTAATAATTTCTCTGTTAATATCTATGACAGTAGTGGCACAAGCATCTGGTGTTTCAGAAATGTTAACTGGGGGATCTGTATCCAAAGTTACATATTCACAGAATAATAATCAAGAAGAAATCCGCATATTTTCTTCATCAACTAAAATTGCAAAGTACTATCTTTTAGTACCTGAAGGGACGAATAAGAATTATCGTCTGGGCTTCGAAATAGAAAACGCAGATGTATCCAAATCTATTAAGTTTGATATAAATAAAGGGACTGTTGTTCAAATACGCTTGGCAAATATGTCTGACCCTAAAAGAACAAGTGTGGTTGTGGAAACTACAAAAAAGCCTGTTTACTCCTTTTCGACCTCATCAGATGGTAAATCCATAGTTTTAACACTGGGAAGCAGCTCTACATCAAATAATACACCTAGCCCGAGCCAAACTCCGGTACCAAGTAATAAACCCACACCTACACCGTCGCCATCAAATTCAACAACTCCTAAGCCTTCAACAACATCAATTCCGGCAACTTCTACTCCGAGTACAGGTGACGATAATGTATTATCTCCTACCACGCCTACAAAAACTGATAACGGACCTTTATCATGGAAAATGTCGGGGGAATCCTGTGTAATTACATTGAATGGCATCAGTTTGACTCAGTCTGATAAAGGGAATATGCCAAGATTTGAACATAGAGAGAAAGAAAAAATAATTCAAATTACTATTCCGGGAAAGGATAGTAGGTTTACTGAAGGCTTTTTAACCGGCAATTCGGTTATACATGGCGCTCTTGTAAACTACAATTTGAAGCAAGACATTACTATTATTCGTATTTCATATAAAAATACCATTACATATTCTCATACCGTATCAGGGGGAAACTCGGTGTTTATACTTAAAACCGGAAATACTTCTGTCCCGGCTAAATCACCGGCGCCCTCATCGTCTCCTATTGTTACACCTAAGCCAAGTACTTCACCTAAACCAAGTACCCAACCGTCACCCTCATCTTCGCCATCATCCGGTTCGCCGATGGATAATATAAAAGTCGGAAATAATGATGGTAAAACAGCCTTGCGTTTGACGGGAACGGGGATTGTTGATAGATACAATAATTACAGAGATAAAATTATTATAGAAGACGCAGGAAGCAAAGGTACCGTTACATTTATCCTGCCAAGCAATATCATTAACCTTGGCAC
>JAAYNX010000026.1 GCA_012520615.1 Clostridiaceae bacterium
GGTGGGCTAAATGGTATAAAATTATTTAAAGCCGAAGCAATAGTAACATCATTGTATCCTTTGCTTAGGTTAACTGCAGTACCCTTTTCAATGCTAATGGATAAGAATAAACCTTTTGGTGTCGTTAGTGGATTTATATTATCATCATTTGTTTCAATGTTTGTAACTGGTATTCTTTTATTTATTAGTTTTAGTAAGGAAAAAGCTATAGAAACAAAAGAAAAGCCTAGTTATATGAGGACGATTAAAACATCGCTTCAATTCATAACGATGTTTGCAGCTATTACCATTGTATTAAATTTAGATACTTTATTATTACAGCTCATAAAAAAAGATTCCGTATTGGTTGGGTATTATACAGGGGTACATACATTTTCATTGGTGCCCTATTATCTTGTTTCAGCTTTTTATCTTGTTATATTGCCATACATTGCTGAAAACCACCAAAAGGGGAAAACAGATAAAGTTAAAGAAATTGTTATAAAAAACTTACGTGTCTTAACCACCTTTGTTTTTCCGATTGTATTATTGATATCTATTTCATCTGAATCACTTATGGTTAGCTTTTATGGTCCTGAGTATTCGATAGCCGGAAAGTCTCTTTCTATTCTTGTGTTAGGATTGTTTATGCTTTCAATATTTGCACTTGTTTGTGTTGTGCTCAACGGGATGAATAAAAAGAAAATAACACTAATATCTTCAATAGTTATTGTGATTTTAGATATAGCATTACAATTTTTACTCATACCTAAGTACGGAATTTTAGGTGCTTCACTGGCTACTACAATGACTTCAGCTAGTGGATGCGTATTTATTACTATATGTTTGTTTTCATATTTAAATATATGGAAGGCATTTTATAATGCTATTTACAAAGCTATGCTTATGATAATTGTATTTTCAATCATTACATTTATACTATATAAAAGCTTGCTAATAGATAATTTAATTGTTTTAGTACTTACGTACCTGTTCCTTGTAGCACCGTATATGTATAGCATAATAAAATTTAAGATAATTAATTTAGGAGAATTGACTAATTAGTTTTGAAAGGAAGTATAAATCATGATTAACATCGGCGTTATCGGCACAGGCTACGTTGGTTTGGTTCAGGGAGTAATCATGGCAGAGTTCGGTATGAACGTAATCTGCATGGATGTAATTTCTGAAAAAATCGAACAGCTTAGAAAAGGGATTGTTCCAATATATGAGCCGGGTTTAAAAGAACTGCTTGATAAAAATGTTGCAGCAGGCAGACTACACTTTACTTCAGATATAAAGGAAACGGTAGAGAATAGTGAAGTTATTTTCATTGCAGTCGGAACACCTGCACAAGACGATGGAAGCTGTGACTTAAGCTACGTAAAAGCTGTAGCCGGTTCTATCGGCGCATTTATGAATGAATATAAAGTAATCGTGGACAAGTCTACTGTTCCTGTCGGTACCGGAAAGCAAGTAAGGCAAATTATTCAGACAGAGTTAGACCATCGTGGTGTAAACATAGAATTTGATGTGGTTTCAAACCCTGAGTTTCTTCGTGAAGGCAAGGCTGTCCGGGATTGCCTAACTCCGGATCGGGTAGTAATTGGTGCCGAAAGCGAAAAAGCTATTGAAGTAATGAAAAAGGTCTATGATGTCCTTTATATAAATCAGACACCATTTTTGGTTACAAATATTCAAACTGCTGAAATGATTAAATATGCTTCCAATGCATTTTTGGCTGTAAAAATATCATTCATTAATGAAATGGCATTATTGGCTGATAAAGTGGGGGCAAATATTCAGGAAATAGCCAGAGGAATGGGGATGGATGGCAGAATATCACCGAAGTTTCTCCATGCAGGTCCCGGATATGGAGGCTCTTGCTTTCCCAAGGATACTAAAGCTATTGTAGATATAGCAAATTGCTATGATGAGCAGATGATGGTTATTGAAGCTGCCATCAAAGCAAATGAGAAGCAGAAACAAAAGATAAGTGAAAGAATTATTAGCACCGTATCTAGAGAAACACCCATTGAAAGCGCTACCTTCGCAATATGGGGGCTATCGTTTAAACCTGACACAGACGATATGCGGGATGCTCCATCTATTGATATTATAAATGCTTTGGTAGGAGCGGGTGCCAAAATCCGTGCCTTTTGTCCTCAGGGTATGAGTGAAGCCAAATGGAGGCTAAAGGATATTGATAATTCCATTACATATTGTGATAATGAGTACGAGGCTGCAAATGGAGCCGATGCTTTGATATTGATGACAGAATGGCATCAATTCAGAGGGGCTTACCTGGACAAAGTGAAGGATGCTATGCGTAATAACTATTTTTTTGATTTACGAAATGTCTTTGCTAAAAATCCTGAGGTTAAGGAGATGTTTAAATATTTTGGTGTGGGGTGCTGAGGCTGTAGAAGTATGATAACATAGTAAAGATTTCATTTCATAGAATAACACAAATAAATTGAATAACTACTTGATTTTCACCATATAATATAATATTATGCGATTATGAGGTGAAAATATGATAAAAACAACCGCAATGATATTAGAAGAACTCAAGAGTTATGGAAGTCCTGCAAGCAAACTATCCCGAATGGTCAAAAATGGTGAATACATCAAGATTGTTAAAGGTTTGTATGAAACAAATCCATCTACTCCCGGATATCTACTTGCGGGAAGTATTTATGGCCCTTCATACTTGTCTTTTGAATTCGCGCTTGCTTATCATGGCTTAATCCCCGAAGCTGTATATACTTTTACTTCCGCAACTTATGATAAGAAAAAGAAGAAAAAATTTGAAACCAACTTTGGCACTTTCACATACAGAGATGTTCCTAAAGAGGCTTATTTTTTCGGTGTTGATATTGTCCGAGAAGGTGATTATTCATTTTGGATTGCATCACCGGAAAAAGCATTATGTGATGAACTTTACACCAAGGGTCCGGTTGCCAATCAAAAGGAGTTACAAAGCCTTTTATTTGATGACATGAGAATCGACGAGCAGGAATTCGGCAACATGAATTATAATGACATTATTATATTGGAAGAAAGATATCATAGCACGAATATTCAAAAACTAAGCCGATTTATGCGGAGGATTTGATATGGATACAATAATTGATCAAATGCTGAAATCATATAATACTCAAACGCTTTACGACATGAAAAATGCTATGAAGGAAGTCATGCAGGAGCTTGTTCTTTGCGGTCTTAGCCGAGCAGGATTTTTTAAAAAAGCTGCTTTTTATGGCGGTACCGCACTTCGAATATTTTATTCACTGGATCGTTTTTCCGAAGATCTTGATTTTTCACTTATCACTGCTGATAATAGTTTTGATTTGAAGGAATATTTTCCGATTCTTGAAAAAGAAGTGAATGCATACGGATTAAATATGATTATATCCGAGAAAGACAAAACAAAAGATACTAATATTCTGTCTGCATTTCTCAAAGGAAACACGAAAGAACATTTGCTTATGTTTTATGCAGATAATTCGGCAAGCGGTAACGTTGCAAAAAATGAAATGATAAAAATAAAGTTTGAGGTTGATATCAATCCTCCACGTTTTGCAACTTTTGAGCATAAATATAGTTTACTACCGGTACCGTATGAAATAAAAATTTACGATTTACCGTCGCTGTTTGCGGGAAAGATACATGCGGTTATCTGCAGAGGCTGGAAAAACCGCGTGAAGGGAAGAGACCTTTTTGATTATGTTTTCTTTCTTACACACAAAGCTAATGTTAATCAAAAGCATCTGCGGGAAAGATTATTGCAATCCGGGTATATTACAGAGGAAACAGGTTGCTCATTGGAAGAAATAAAGCAAATGCTTCACGAAAGATTTGACTCTATTGACTATGAACAAGCAAAAGACGATGTTGAGCCGTTTATCCGAAATACATCAGTTTTGAATGTTTGGAGTGCAGATTTCTTCAAGCAAATTACTAACGGATTATATTGATTTATAAGAACATGTACGTATTATTTTATAAATAATAATTAATTCATGATAAGTGGACTTGATTTCTCCAATACTCTAATGTATCCTTGATAGTATTTTCAAGAGGAATATGCCTATTCCAACCCGTGCATTCGCGGAGCTTGGATATGTCGGCTTCAATAATGGGCACATCAACAGGGCGAAGTCTTTCTTTATCGACCTCAACTTTAATATCTGTAGTAGAATGGGAGAGGATAGTTTTAAGGATATCATCAATAGAAACGGCTCTCCCACTTCCTACATTATAAGTTTCTCCGGTTTTGCCTTTTTCGATTAATGATGTATAAGCTCTGACTACATCGCGTACATCAGTAAAATCTCTTTTTGCACTTAAATTGCCCACTTTAATTACTGGTTCACGCAAGCCCTTTTCTATTTCAGCCACTTGTTTGCAAAAGTCAGCAACAACAAAAAGTGGGGCTTGTTTTGGGCCAATGTGATTGAAGGCTCTCACCATAACGATATCCATTTGATATGCATCAGAATATATTTTACCGATCATATTCTGGCAAGCCTTTGTTGCAGCATAGATATTGCCCGGCCTTACAGCGTTGTTTTCCTTTATAGGTGTTTCCTCGGGAAGAATATGTCCGTATTCCTCCCCGGAACCAATTAATAAAACACGAGGTTTATAGTTTAATTCTCTTACTGCGTCAAGAACGTTAATGCTACCTTTGATATTGACATCAACAGTTAAGGAAGGATTCTTCCATGACAAGGAGACAGAACTCTGAGCAGCCAAATGAAAGACATAATCGGGTCTTACTTCATTAAGCAAACTAACCACAGCACTTTTATCAAGAATATTCAGATTAAGAATTGAAACATTCTCCTGATTAATTATCTCATTTTCTAGCTTAGTTACGGTGATTGACCATCCATAATCTCTGCTTATATGCTCCATGAGGTAGCCACCAACAAAGCCAGCGCCCCCTATAATTAATGCTTTCATTATGACTCCTTAATGTTCTTTACGTCACCTATACATTGCTTATTTTAATCTCTTGTTTTACTAATTCCATATCATTTTCAACCATTCTTCTGACCAGTTCATCGAATGGGATTTCACGTTTCCAGCCAAGGGCTCCTTCTGCTTTTGAAGGATCACCAAGAAGGATGTCTACTTCTGCCGGACGGAAGAATTTTTTGTTAACCGATA
The DNA here is from genome assembly GCA_012520615.1 of Clostridiaceae bacterium. GTDB lineage: Bacteria > Bacillota > Clostridia > DSM-8532 > DSM-8532 > DTU059. The sequence continues at coordinate 5,158 of JAAYNX010000026.1, forward strand.
CTATTTTCTTACCGGTTGATTTATTAATACCGATTTCGTCAACTCCAGTTCCTTGCCACTCTATGGTTATTCCAACATGGCTAAAAGCAATTTCTACAAATTCCCGAACCGTTCTGGTTTCGTTTGTTGCTATTACATAATCATCCGGTGTTTCCTGCTGTAGCATTAACCACATTGCTTTTACATAATCTTTAGAATGACCCCAGTCCCGTTTGGAATCCATATTTCCAAGCTCTAAATGATCTTGAATACCCAGCTTTATTCTTGCAACTGCATCTGTAATTTTCCTTGTTACAAATTCTTTGCCGCGTCGTTCACTTTCATGATTAAATAATATACCGCTACATGCATATAGATTAAAGCTTTCACGGTAGTTCTTAGTAATCCAATGTCCATATAATTTTGCCACACCATATGGGCTTCTGGGATAGAAAGGGGTAGTTTCCTTTTGCGGCATTTCCTGAACCAATCCAAACATTTCACTGGTAGATGCTTGATAAAAACGAGCAGTTGGCTTTATTGTACGAATGGCCTCCAACATGTTCGTTACACCAAGTGCGTCAATCTCAGCTGTTGCAATAGGTTGTTCCCAACTGGTCGCTACAAAAGATTGAGCCGCTAAGTTATATACCTCATCTGCTTGAGAAATTTTCATTGCATTAATTAAAGAGATCACATCGGTCATGTCAGCATAGATAAAATGAAGTTTGTCCTTAATATGTTCAACATTTCCGTAATCCACGACACTTTTTCTTCGCATAATACCATATACATTGTAACCTTTTTCTAAAAGCAGCTCTGCTAGATATGAGCCGTCTTGACCTGTTATTCCAGTGATTAATGCATTTTTCATTTTAATAACGCTCCTTTAGATTTTTGATCTTTAAATAAATTCATCTCTATTACAGATTTTTAGATTATCAATTATCTTCTTAATGCCTCCGGCGCTGTCCTTAGCACAAATCAGTGTTGCATCCTCAGTATCTACAATGATGAGATCTTCAA
>JAAYNX010000231.1 GCA_012520615.1 Clostridiaceae bacterium
ACAAAAAGCAATACTTCATTAGTTTCGGTATATCTCGGCTATAGCGAATGGTAATCTGCTCCCAAGCATCGTGAATGGTCTTGTCTTCTTCAATAGCAGTTTTGAATTCGCATATTGCAATCGGGATACCATTCATGAAGACAAGCAAATCCGGGCGTCGCAGACGCTCACCCTGTATAGAGTATTGATTGACAACTTTGAAGATATTGTTACTTGGTTCGTCAAAGTCTATAAAGTCAATGTGTAAAGCAACGTCGTTTGCATTATCACGCACAAGGTCAAAGCCTTCATTCACAAGCCAAAAGGTCTCACGGTTTCCCGTATAAAGCGGAGTGGATGGAATGAGGTTAATGCGGTTGATAATTTTTTGCATTTCATTCTCGCTCAAATTATCAGATGCATAGCGACCAGAGATAAAGGCTCGGAGGTCGTCGAGGAGCAAAATATCCTCAAACTTTCTATGGATACTGTCACCGTGGACATAGGTATATCCTTGCTGCTCAAAAAGGGTGATAATAGCCCTCTCAAGCTCGTCCTCTGTGAACTTTCCCTTTTCAAAGATATAATCCACGTTACAAACCTCCTTTTTATTTCAGATACTGAATTGCTAAAGCAATCAGAGATAGGCATCGATTGAAAAAATAATCGTAGTGTTTGCTGTCCGTTATGTCGGTTTTGTTGGTTTCATGATGTCTTATTCTGAAGTTGTTGCCAATGTCGGTCAAGACTTTAAACTCCGAATTAAATAGATCAATGAACTCTATTTGTCCATGAGCCATATCGCTTACGATTTTTGCAGCAGAGTTCTTTTTGTCAAGGGTAGTATAGTAAGTTTTTAAACGCTCCAAAGCATCCCATATTTTTTCAACGGCACTTTGTCGCGCTGACGGGTGAGGCGTTTTATAAGCTATTATTGCATCATCCAACAATTCTCTTAATCCTTTTTCCTTAACTTGCAGTACCCTCGATTCTATTGCTTTTGATAAAACACTGTTTTCAGTTACACGCTCAATCATTCCACGGTCTGTTAATGTATACAGTAGGCCTGTCTTCTCAAAAATCCCATTGATAGCAGACTTGAATTCGGTTGCACAAGTACGAGTGTTGTCAAAGCTAATATCATCATGTCTATGGAAAGAATGCCACCATCGACTGGATATATCTTTACAATTTAAATATATAAACTCAATAAAATCCAGCAATCCATACTGATCATAACTATCATTTCCATAATAGCCTTTTTGCGGCTTATCAATGATGCCATTTTGATTTCTGAAAAGAGAGGGAATCTCAAATGACAGAGCTGTACTAAGTTTTACTAAATCTAACCCGCAGCACCCATTACCATCTGGGCATTCATCAGGGTATTGCCAAGCGACGTTATCAAAAAACCTTGCACAACAGTCAAATAGCAGGGAGTACATCTCCATCGTGATGTCGTATGTTTTCTCGACCGGGGTTCGCATCCCGTGCCGTTCTGTATAATAGCTCATCGCGTTTTCTCCTCCCAGGCACTTGCTTCTTCAAGCGAACCCTTTATTAATATCGGACACAAGTCCTTTATTTGGGCTTTCAATTTCTCGTTTATTTCACGCCGCATAATATAGGCATTGTAAATATCGACAATAGCGTGTTGAACAGATATATCTGGAACAGGCAGTTGTATTTCACATAATGTATCGAATGAAAGCACATCTCGAGTTGACCCCCAAGAGATAAAACCCGCATATCTTTGTGTTTCATCTCTTGACAGCCACAACATAAGGTATTCTGGCAATAACGTATCATCCTTATTTATTTGAAATACTTGATAAGATCCAGAAACAAAGCAGGTCTTTCCTTTCCGCAAAGCAATTGGAAGTTTCGTACCATTTGACTTCATAACTTTGTTATACGCAAACTGTCCAGCTTTAACAATACGTGTCGCCTCTATATTTTCCGCAACACGCTTGGCGGGTATAAAAAGCTTATCGACATTTACTCCCTGTGCAAGTTTTATTTTGCCGCCTACGTTTCGTTCATCAACTTGTTCAATATAACTTCCGATCTCTTGCATAGGAGCCTTGTTACGCAATTGCTCAATTGTTGCATCACAAACCAATTTCAAATCCTCAAGCCCTGTTTCATAGGCTTTTTGATTGGCGAGCATTGCATTATAAACATCTACATACTTCTGTTGAATCGGTAGTGGGGGGAGGTCGATATCAATGTCGCACATATCATCCCATGAAAATGTTTCTCGTGCAGAACCCCAAGAGTTAAAGCGGGAGTACCGGTCAAATTCCGGACGATTGAAATACATAAATAAATAATCTGAAATTAATTCATCGGGTTTATTTACTATAAAAACTATGGAGATTGACGATACAAGATATGTGTTATCTGTTGAATTAAAAGCAAGAGACATTTTATCACCCCTGCGAGATGTGTCTGGCACATATGCAAAAGAGTTAGGTGGCATTAGTTTATATGAAGTCAATTTAACCCCTTCAAGGTCAGCTTTTGTATTTATCATCATTTTTTGTGTAGAAAGACCAACTACCGCATCATCACTATATAAGTTTTCGGCATTTCTTGAATCTAATGGAGCAATATACTTTCCAAGCTTAGTCAATGTCATATCCAATTCCCCTAAACGCTTCTTCAAGCATCTTTTGAGACTTCTTTTCGGCAGCCAAAACTTCCCTCATTTCCTTTTGAATACGGGCCATTTCCTTTTCGTAGTCAATATCTAAGTCGTGGTCGATAAACTCTACGTATTTACTTGGGGCAAGAGAGTAGTTCTTTGCCCGAATGTCGTCTAAGGTTGCAGATTTGCAAAGCTCTGGTAGGTCAGCATAAAGGCTTGTATCTGCGCTTTGCCAATTATTATAAATCTTTTTGACATCTGCAATTTGCGTATCTGTCAAGACGGTTTTTTTCTTTTTCTTGCCCTTATCAATGACGTATTCTTCGATATTGCTGTCCCAGCGTCGTAGGTCAACAAAAAGAACCTCATTCGTGCGGTCACGAAGTTGATTGCCGTGGAGACTCCTGGCTTTTTTGTTATTGTTCATAATCCATAGCGTAACAGAAATATCCGTGGTATAAAACATGTCGCGAGGCAGCACAATAATTGCTTCGATTTTATCTCGATCCAAAAGCTCCTTGCGGATTTCATACTCTACACCGCTTGCATTTAGCGCACCATTAGCCAGCAAAAATCCTGCAATACCATTTGTCACATCTAGCTTAGAAAGCATATGTAAAATCCATGCATAGTTGGCATTTGCCACCGGTGGTGTTGGAAAGCCTTTAAAGCGTGGGTCATCTGTTAATTCGTCTTCGCCACGCCAATTCTTTAGATTGAATGGAGGATTGGCCATTATAAAATCTACCTTTTTATCTGGATGCAAATCCCGTGTAAAAGTAGATGCATTTGCTTCTCCAAGATTGTGAGCAATACCACGAATAGCAAGGTTCATTTTACAAAGACGCCAAGTATCTGCAACGCTTTCTTGCCCGATAATAGAAATCTCCTGACGGTTGCCGTTATGCCTGTCCACAAATTTTAAAGATTGAACAAACATTCCGCCAGAACCACAACAGGGATCGTACACTACGCCGCTGTATGGTTCAATCATCTCGGCTATAAGCTGAACTACGCAGGCAGGCGTATAAAACTCTCCATCTTCCTTAGTACCAGAAGCAGCGTAAATCTGCAGAAAATATTCATAAACACGACCAATGAGGTCTTCTTCTTGAAAGCGTTTTTCGTCAATTTTATTGATTTCATCAATTAAACTTTTAATAGCTTCTTTACTTGCGCCCAAAGTAGCAAACAAGTTCTGTGGCAAGGCGCCCTTTAGTGGAGGGTTGCTCTCTTCAATATCTGCCATTGCCCTATCAATGATGACAGCGCTGTCGTTTGCGCTGGCATGCTTTACTATGTATGACCAACGAGCAGTCTCGCCAATATAAAACACATTAACCGCATTATAAAAAGACACCTTTTCGAGAAACGCAGGAACATCGCCATACTGTTCTTTGATTTCCTTGTATCTTTTGGCAAACTTATCCCCTGCGAATTTTAAAAAAACCAGACCGATAACGGCATCCCTGTTCTTTTCCATACTGCCCACCCCACGCAGAGCAACTCGGCAGTTCCATAACACATTTTCTAATGTGACTTCTTTTCCTTTTGTAACTTTTGTCATATTTATCCTCAATTTCGAGCTGTAAAATAAAATTATCTAAGCTCATTGTAATTATACTTTTTGTCTTAGGGCGGGCGCTCATGCTTTGTTATAATTCTTAGTTATATTTTAACCCTTAAAACACATAAATCCCCTAACCTAACAAAATTCAATATTATTATAACATTAAAGCCCCTTAAACGACAAGACTTCTAAAAAGGAAATAAGCTTAATTCCTTTCTCACCCTCATCACCATATATTCCGCCGCAATCTGCTTTGACGCCATAAAAGCACTCATTTTCGTCTAAATCAAGCCAGATTCTTGTACTTATGCCGTTACCTTCTTTGAAAGGGTGTGCGACATTCATTTCTGCATATTTATTATCCCCCCAAAGGTATTTCGGGCATTTCTCCAATCTTCTTCAATTTGTCTCTCAAATACATTGCTGGGACAAATGTAAAGCCGCCTTTAGAGATATTAAGTGTCCTGATCTGTCCGGCAAAGTCATACAATCCGCCAAATAAGTAGGCGTGTTTTTGTTGCAAGCTTTTAGTTTCTTATAACTTATCACTCAAAAACCTCCGCATAGTATGCCTTGCAATTATAACATATTAGCTACATTATACACAATATAAATATGCGTAAACGCCTGTATTTTCTTGCTCCCCCGCGAAATCAAGACCTCATCAACCTACTTTCTTACTTTTTGTTTTGGCTTACTTTTTGTTTGATAACTTGTAAGTATTTGGTAATTTTTACCACTTTTGATTTTGTCCTCGCAAGTTAGTAGAATAGGTTTGATACAATTGTATTAAGCCTTTTTTTGTTGTGAAGATAGGAGTTTCACCCTTTATTCACACCTACAACAAAATTCTAACAGGTCATTAATTTATAAAAAATGAGCCA
>JAAYNX010000192.1 GCA_012520615.1 Clostridiaceae bacterium
ATTAAATTATGCCCGCCACTGGCGGCTACTTCCAAAGCACGTTTAGCATTTTTTTGGCCTTTTACGTCTGAGAAATCTTCGGTATATATTCTATGATGAGGCAAAATTACTCCCTCTTGCTGTTCGTAACTTATGGGATTTACTCCGGTAAAATGCTCGGCTGCTTCCCTAAGTGTTTTAACCGGATATATCTCAAGCCCCTTTACCACCGATACCTCATTAGCATTTTCTTCAGGCACCATAAGCTTCTTAAAGCCAAGTTCCATAGCGGCAATTGCTTTACAAAGCATGCCCGATGCATGCCTAATGCTGCCATCCAACGCTAATTCTCCCGTTATCAGATAACCCCCTAATGCTTCCTGTGGAATTATTCCTGCCGATACAAGAATGCTTAAAGCTAAAGGAAGATCAAATCCCGAACCTTCTTTTCGGGTATCAGCAGGGGCAAGGTTAATTGTTATGCGCTTAATTGGAAACTCAAAGCCTGAATTCTTTATGGCAGCCTTTACCCTTTCTCTGGCTTCCTTTACCGATGTATCGGCCAAACCTACTATATCAAAAGCAGGTATCCCATTTGATATGTCTGATTCAACAAGAATATGAAAACCATCCAACCCGATGAGCCCACAGGTAGATACTCTGCTGAACATAAGAAAACCTCCACACAAGAACGTTTGTTTGGAGTACATTTTAGCATATATTACTTATATTAACAAGTTAAAATAATTTTACTGTTTGAAAAAGAATTTGCTTCGCTCAGCTTATTTGACTAATAAATAAGCCTACCGCAGCCTTTCAGCAAATTTAAGGATCGCTGGATTGTTTGGTAGGCATAATTCCGTTAATGGACTACTTTAATTTAGGGATTTTGTACTTATGATCTAAAAGCATGGCATAATCACCTGCCGGCACAAATCCCAGCCTTTCATAAACGCGCCCGGCCTCTTCGCTTCTATAAAATAAGTTTGGGATTTTATTTTCTTTTAATATGTCCTCACTAATACAGCTTACGACTAGGGATGCCAACCCTTGTTTACGGTACTCTTCTCTAGTTACAACACCACCTATCGTGGCGTATTTTGATGATTCTATTGTTGTATAGGCTTGGGAGACAATCAAACCGTCTATTTTGAGCACAAAATAACGACAAATCCCCATCTCCATTCTTCTTCTTATTCCTCTTTCGATTTCCTCCACAGAATGGTAAAACCTCGCAAAATCTGGTATACTGAAAATAAGCTCTGCAAGTTCCATGCAATCTTCAAGTCTGGCCTTTGTAACTCGTGAGCATGGCTTTAATAGGTCGGCATTTTTTAAAACCATATGGGTGGAAGGCTCTAAAATCATTCCGCTTAGAGACAAAGAAATCTCACTTATAATATCTACTTTCCCTGATATAATTTCTGCCCCGATAAAGGGTATAAAGAAACTAAGCTCTTCATAATCCAAAAAAGAACCCTCGCTATAAACATAAAGGCTGTTAAAATGCCTCATGAGTATTGCAAGGGTGTTATCACTGTTATCGGTATAGATCCAAATATCCTGAAAATCTTTTTCGAAGCCATATTTTTCGATATAGGACAAGAGAGTAGTGTTAATACTGCCTCCCTTTTCAAGGTGCTTTATTACAGCTTCATAATTTTCTTTTTCAGCTCTTTTTATCATTATTCCTCAATAAAACTTTTATTTATTTTCCTTATATCGACCCCTACCTTATCAAGATACCTCTTCATCTTGTCAGTTTCAATAGGTCTTTTTATACTCAACTTAGTAGTTTTGTTAAGTTCTTCATAGCTCAAAAGAAAATATCTTAGTATTTTATATTGTGGAATGCCTTTATTTAATTTCTTTATTGCAGTTTCAAGCTCATCGCCTATATGTTCCTTTGTATATCCTTTGCAATCGAAATATTCTTTATCAATAACAAGCTTTCCACACACCTGAATATCACCGTCAGGAGCTCTATTCCCCCATACAAAGGATTCCTTGACACCAGGTATCACATTTAGCAATACTTCATACTCCTCAGGAAATGCTTTTTTTCCGTTTGTAAAAACTATCATGGATTTTGCTCTTCCAGTAATTTTCAAGTAACCATTCTCGTCAATAACGCCTAAATCACCTGTTCTGAACCATCCATCATCTTCCATAACCTGACTTGTTTCTTCCGGATTTTCATAATACCCTAGCATAACATTTGCGCCTCTCGCAAGAATTTCACCCATTCCATTTTCGTCAGGATTATCTATTGTTACCTCAACATCTTTTACAGGAATGCCAATAGTCCCCGGAACATTATGATAGAAGGTAGTTGCATTAATAACTGGTGAGGTTTCTGTTAGCCCATATCCTTGTAAGAAGGTAATGCCAAAGCTTTGAAAGCCTTTGAGAATTTCGGCATTTATAGGAGCTGCGCCTGATACAAACAGTCTTAAATCGGGCCCAAGTTTATCAAGAACAGCCTTAAATAACTTTCTTCTCATATCAATGCCCATCTTAAGTAAAAAGTTTGAGACCTTTGTAACCTTTTTAATAAGACCAGTTTTCCCCTGTTTTTCTATTCCGTCCATAATCCTATTGTATATAGCTTCAAAAATAGCCGGAACTCCTACCAGTATTGTTACTTTGAATTCACGGATATTTTGAACAAGGTGTTTTATCCCTTCTGAATATGCTATTGTAATTCCAGAAAGAAGCATGAACATAAGTCCAATAGTATTTTCAAAGGTATGGTGTAGTGGAAGCAAGGAAAGATGCACATCATTCGGGTAAACCTCAAGTAGTGCAGAAACAGAGGAAACATTACTGGCGATATTTTTATGTGACAACATAACACCTTTTGACGCCATTGTAGTACCCGAAGTAAAAAGAAGAATAGACATTTTTTCTGTGTCGATAGGTGCATCAATAAATCTTCTATCACCTTGTGCTATCAATTCTGAGCCTTTCTTTATCAAAGAATTGATTGAAATAAACCTTGAATCATTTGTAGGAAGGCTAATATCATCCATGCAAATAAAATATTTGAGTGTAGATTCTTTCTTTGAGAATTCTACCATCATGTCATGATAATTCTGGCTGTAAAAGATTGCATCAACCTTGCCTCTAGAAGTTAAATTTTCAACTTCGTTAGCCGGTAAGTACTTATCAAGAGGAACCCCTACTCCTGTTCCATTAATAATTGAGAAATATGCCACACCCCATTCGTAGCGATTTTCCGAAAACACCGATATAAAGCTACCATTTAGCCCAAGGTCATAAAGGGCTGTTCCCAAAGAGTCTACATCTCTATCGAGGTCTATAAATGTCTTTTCAATAAGTTTTCCTTCTCTTTTAAATCTAAAAGCTACTTTTGATCCATATTTTTTCTGACTTCTTTTTACTAATTCCCTGCAATCGGAAATATAAGTAGCCTCATAATGTCCATGGCCTTTAACAATTCTTCTACCATTTTCATTAATAATCTCGAATCCTTTATTCATCAATATGCCCCCAAATTATTAGTTGATTCTATTATTATATATTATTACCTAGTAATAATTATATTACATAATGATAGAACTATCAAGGCTTTTATAGGTTTCCCTAAAACTTTTATCAATAACATGGTTATGTTAGGCAACCAATTTTCTAAATTACATTAACTAATCCGTAAATATCTATTTCTGTCGTTTCCTCCTACCTTTTACTTGGAATAATCTCTAACCAATAACCGTCAGGATCCTCAATAAAATAAATTCCCATACTCTTATTCTCATAGCAGATACAACCCATTTCTTTATGAAGCTTATATGCAGCATCAAAATCATCTACTTTAAATGCGATATGTGATTCATTATCCCCCAATTCATATTTTCCTTCTTTATCCCTTAGCCAAGTAAGCTCAATTTTTTGGGTTGTACTGTCATCTCCTAAAAATACAATAATAAAACTTCCGTCTCCGGCATTTTTTCTTTTTACTTCCTTTAATCCCAAAGCATTTTGATAAAATTCAATAGATTTTTCTAAATCCTTAACATTAATGTTGTAATGATCAATCCTAAAATTCATAGTGCTAAACCTCCAAAATTCTTTTAATCAGGCAAAGAACATCTTTGTCTACTTATTATGAGTATAACAGAGCGAAAAAATTTAAAGAAGCCATTTACTTGTTTTGAAAATCAGCATTATGTGTTAATATTATCTAAACGAATAATATATGCAGGTGAACTTATGGCAAAATTATACTTTAGATACGCTGTTATGAATGCGGGAAAATCTACTCAGCTCCTTCAGATAGCCTATGATTATGAAAAATACAATAAACGAAAAATTCTGTGCCTAAAACCCTATAATGACACCAAAGAAGATGACTATATAGTTAGTCGCCTTGAAAACGGCGAAATAAAAAGAAAGTGTGATTTTCTTATTCTCCATGATGAAGGCTGGCTGTTTAATAAATTAGTTAGCGAGATCAAGAAAGCTCAAGAATGCGAGAATCCTTTATCAATAGTTTTAATTGATGAAGCTCAATTTCTTTCAAAGGAAAACGTCTGGGATCTTGCTAGGATTGTAACTGAGTATAATGTACCCGTAATATGTTTTGGTATTAAAGTGGATGCACTTGGTAACCCGTTTGAAGGTAGTTCTCATCTTTTCGCTCTGGCACAAAATATTGAAGAGGTTACTACCCGTGCAATATGTCGCATCAGCAAAACACCGAAAAAAGCTACTATGAATTTGCGTTTAGTTAATGGTAAGCCTGTATTTCATGGCGATCAGGTGGCAATTGAAAACAATCAGGATATTAAGTATCTGCCAGTGTGTCTGGATGTATATATGAAGCTTAAACACGGAGAAATTGATGTGCAAGACTACATATGAAGCTATCTTTCTTCAATTAATATGTGAATAAGTAAATTATGTAGCAAAAAACAGCCTAAAAAGGCTGTTTAGTTTTATTTAATGTAAGTTATTAATTGAATTATAAATAATATGCTATAAACATTATTCTGACTTTGCTACTCTCATTTCGTAATCCCATATAGCTTTTAATAAGAAATATGCTCCTGCTATTACTGCTGTTAATGCTAATGCTTCTAACATATTATGCACCTCCAAAATTGCGCTTCAAAAAGATAATTAAATATTTATCAATCTATGTTAATAGTTTAACACATATTGATAAATATTTAACATCGTCATAATGTACAAAAATTATATGTGTTTATTTGTGAATTTTGATATTTTATTGCGATAATAATTATTTAATAAGTGTTCTTGAGGTGTTCATACAAAAATTTATGTTATTCTTATTTTTTTAAGCATATATGTAAAATGTACAAAAAATCCGCTAGCCTTTATAGTTAGCGGATTTTTTGGAGCTGGAGGACGGACTTGAACCCCCGACCTGCTGATTACAAATCAGCTGCTCTACCAACTGAGCTACTCCAGCGCATATATAAAATGGTGACCCCTAGGGGACTCGAACCCCTGATACCGCCGTGAGAGGGCGGTGTCTTAACCGCTTGACCAAGGGGCCATAGTCTCGGAAAAAACCGAACAAAGACTATTTTAACGGCTAAGCACATTATTGTCAAGAGATTTATAATAAACTTTATGAAAAGTTGATTATTGCAATTAAATGCCATAAAAAGAAGCAAGAGAACCGCCTCTTGCTTCACCCTCCGCTTCAGAATGAATTAAAACTTACTATTTCTTCGAGACTTTTCTTTTTTCTTTCAGGTTTTTCATCAGGATACCCCAAAGTAACAAGTGTCACTAGCTCATGTGAATCTGGACAATTTAATATTTCTTGGGTTTCTTGGGAGTGCTCTCTTCTGTAAGAACCAATCCAGCAAGTGCCGATACCGTAATGCCATGAGCTTAATATGATATTCTCTGTAGCTGCTGCCCCATCTTCAACCGCATAGATAGAGGTTTTATCACAAAAGACCGCTATTACTGCATAGGCATCTTTTATAAACTTGCCATATTTAGTTATTTCGGTTAGCTTAGCTTTAATGTCTTCATCAGTCACAACAACAAAACGCCACGATTGTCTGTTATGGGCAGATGGTGCTAATCTTGCACAATCCAAAATATCCATCAGAATCTCATTAGGTATTTCCTTTTTTAGATACTTTCGTACACTTCTTCTGGTTTTAATCGCCTCAATAATATTCATTTTCAAATCCCCCTATTTCTTTTTCAGACTGTACATATATTCTTTATCATTTTAAGCAAGTATAGCGGCTGTTAGCTACACCGCTTTAATTACAATTGCATAATCTAATATCAAAAACTGTATTTTAAAATAGTTTTCGCACAGTCTGTACCTCTAAAAAGTATACCACTTATTATTCTAGCTATATTTTGAATCTTTGCTTTTTATACTTTTTCTACTTTCTTTTTTCTTCTTTGGAGATGCGCCGATATGTTTTAGCAAACGCTCATTATCCTTTGTGGACTTGGCTTTTATAAGATCCGGTTCTTTTTTTATGCTATTTATTTCATCTCCATCATTTTCATCAATTAGGATAAAATCTATTTGTCGGGCTTCCGTGCTGGCTTTAACCAATTGTACGGTTACTTTGTCGCCTATGCGGTATGTTTTTTTGGTTCTTTCACCTATAAGGCAAAGCGCCCGTTCATTGTAATTATAGTAATCATCATCCATAGCGCTCAATCTTACTAGACCCTCAATCGTGTTCTCCAGTTCTACAAACATGCCAAAAGCTGTAATATTGGATATTGTGCCTTGAAAATGTTGGCCCAGTTTATCCATCATAAATTCAGCCTTCTTCAAGTCCTCACAATCTCTTTCGGCATCCTGTGCAGCTCTTTCTCTCTCGGAGCTCTGTTGAGCTATACTGTGTAAGATTTCCTTATAATGTTCAATCCTTCGTTCATCAAGTTTGCCGTTTATTTGTTCTTTCATAATACGGTGTATGATTAGGTCAGGATACCGACGAATTGGTGATGTAAAATGAGAGTAATACTCTGCAGCAAGGCCAAAGTGCCAATCATGCGTATCGCTATATCTAGCTTTTTGCATTGACCTAAGAATGATCATATTGATTGCTTTTTCTTCTGGTTTGCCCTTTATCTGATTGATTACATCCTGCAATGCCTTTGGATGTACGTCACGATAGCCCTTAAGCTTATATCCGAATGTCCCTAATATGATATTAAGACTCTCCATCTTTTCGGGATCAGGGTCTTCATGAATTCTATATACAAAGGGTATACCAATCCAGTAGAAATGCTCTGACACTACCTCATTGCAAAGCAGCATAAACTCTTCGATTATTTTGTTGGCAATAGTTATTTCATACCGCTTAATATCAATTGTTTTACCGTTTTCGTCAACGATTATCTTTGCCTCATCAAAATCAAAATCTACAGAACCTCTAAGCCTTCTTTTCTCTTTTAGAATCAAGGCGAGCTCCTTCATCTTTTCGAAGTCGGCTACATGTTCTTTGTAACGTTCCTTAAGTTCGGCATCATTTTCTTCTAGAATCTTGTAGACATCGGTATATGTCATGCGCTCATTTATATGAATAACACTCTCAAATATATCATGGTTTACAACATTGCCCGTAGAATCAACATCTATGATTACGCTAAAAGCTAAACGGTCCTCATGAGCATTTAAACTGCATATATTATTCGAAAGCTCTCGTGGCAGCATCGGAATAACTCTGTCAGGAAAATATACACTGGTGCCTCTTAGGATAGCTTCATTGTCTAAATGGGAGCCTTCCTTTACATAATGTGTTACATCGGCTATGTGAACTCCTAATCTTAGTGTACCGTCAGATAATTCTTCAATTGATACAGCATCATCTAAGTCTCTGGCGTCTTCACCGTCAATAGTCACCATTCTGAGTGATCTTAAGTCTTTCCTGTTTTTAATTTCATCTTCTGATACTTTTGCCGGAAGGGATCTTGCTTCATGAAGCACCTCTTCGGGGAACTCATAAGGTATGCCATATGCACGTATTATTGACATAACGTCAACACCTTTTTCGTTTTCATCTCCGAGGATTTCTATAATACGACCTTCCGCATTTCTGTTTTTTTCTGGCCACTTGGTAATCTCAACAACTACCTTTTGGCCTTTTTGGGCACCGTTTACAAAGTCTTTCGGTATAAAAATATCCCCGGAAAGCCTTGCATGATCAGGTGTTACAAACCCAAAATGTTCGCTTTTATCAAACTTTCCAACGATTGTTTTATTTACATGTTCTATTATATTTATTATTTCTCCCTCTTGATGCCTGTCTCCGGAAGCATGACGGCTGATTCTAGATATAACCCTGTCCCCATGCATTGCTCCGTTTATTGCATTAGCAGGTATATATAGATCTTCGTCTCCAAAATCCGGTAGAACAAACCCGAAGCCTTTTGCATTGCCCTGAAACTTACCGACAATAAGCCCCATTCGTTCAGGGACTCCATATCGTTCCTTCCGTGTTTTAATAATAAGGCCTTCTGCTTCCATCTCTCTCAAAATTTTTTGCAGTGAACTCCTGTCTTCTGCAGGAACATCTAATACAATAGCCAATTCATCGTATTTTAGAGGTTTGTATGCATGATCCCGCATAAATGAGAGGATACGATTTTTTCTATCTTCCATTATTTCATTCATATTTTTCTTCCTTCTGTCTAAAAATTAAGACGGCATTCAGCCGTCTAGCTTTATAGACATATTATTTAACTTATAGTAAATATGTATACTTTAATTTTATACATCACTAAACTATAATTCCAATTCATCACTTATTTCTTTTAAAGCCTCAAGGGATATTTTAATAAACTCCTCTAGCGTTAAGCCAATTTCGGTACATGTAGCTATTTGTTCGCGATTGGCACCGCGGGCAAAACCCTTTTGATGATACTTTTTCAGCACAAACTCTTCATCAATATCTTCAAGCTTTTTACTGGGCACAATAAGAGCACAAGCTATTATTAAACCGGACATTGGATCTGCGCAATACAAGGCTTTATCAATTTTTCGTCTACGTGATACATTATTTAATGGATTATGAGCACGAACTGCATAAACTATCGTGTTATCAAAATTCAGAGCTTCTAGTATATCGGCACCCATTATACCATGTTGGGTCATATCGCCCTGAACTCGTTCATAATCTATATCATGGACAAGCCCTGTTATACCCCATAGATTTGCGTATTCATTAAATAGAATTGCCAACTTTCGCATTATTGCTTCGACTGCTAAACTGTGTTTTATAGTATTTTTGTTCTCGATTCGAAGCAATAATTCTTCCATAGCTCTTTTGCGTTCCAAAATGCAATTCCTCCCTTTTCATTTGTTTCCTTAATTATATCAAAAACAATTCTAGCTGCAAATAAAATAACATTTTTTAATGTATTTTTGGTAAAATATATTCTTACAAATAAACCGTTAAATAAATAGTTTAAATAAATATTCATTGCATCAGAACTCAATTTTGGGTACAATACCATTTGTGGGTCAACCCATGCCAGTTCGCAATATCCTGGCAAGGCAAAAGCCTTAATCAAAACTACGAAGTTCCGGTAACTTAGAACAAAATACCGGTGTTTGTTCATGCAAATAAAAAGGAGTAAAATGAAATTATCCTCAAAATTTATGGTTCAATCAGCCTTATTGGCTGCCATCTATGCAGTTTTTACAATTATGTTAGGTTCTTTTGGTTATGGGCCTATACAATTCCGCATTGCAGAAGCATTAACGGTTATGCCCGCAGTAATGCCTTCAGCAATACCCGGCTTATTCATTGGTTGTATTCTGGCAAATATAATTGGTAATTTTGGTGCTATCGACGTTATTTTTGGTAGTCTTGCAACCCTGCTAGCCGCATTTTCAACATATCTATTAAGAAAATATCCTCTTTTATATCCTCTCCCACCCGTATTTTTTAATGCTATTATAGTTGGATCTTACGTATATTTACTCTATGACAAAAGTTTTTCAATGGCTTATACGATGCTTTATATTGGAATATCCGAGCTCATTATCTGTTATGGCTTAGGATTGCCACTTATAGCATTTATCAAGAAAAACAGCGCTATGAGAAGAATTTTGGACATTGAAATATAACAATAAGATTTATGGTTGTTATCATTGCTCATAAAGTGGTAAATAATTTTAGTTAACTTTTTTATTTTACTTAAGGAGACCAACAATGAGGTTAGTAGGTTTAGACCAGATTAACGGCACAGAAGTATTAGGAAAACCCATCTATGATATAGATGGAAGAAGATTGTTAAATTCCGGTGTGTCATTGAGACCTGCAATAATTCAGAAACTGTATGAAAAAGGGATTTCAAGTATATATATAGACGATGATATTTCTGAAGGAATTGAAGTAAACAGTCTATTACGTGAGGAAACGAAAAATCATGCCAAGCTCATTGTCCGCGAAGAAATGCATAGACTATCCCACAAAAGTACACTAGATTATTCGAGACTTGCAGGAGTGGTTGATAGCATCCTAGAAGAAATTCTTTCAAGAAAAATCGAAATGATAAATGTAAAAGATGTCCGTATGCAGGACGAACAAACATTTGCCCATTGTGTTAATGTTTGTGTTATGTCTATTGCATTATCCGCAAGACTTTCGCTTACTGTTCAAAAAGTTAAAAGTATTGCTTTGGGTGCTTTACTTCATGATATAGGAAAAGCATTGCTTCCTCCATCCCTTCTTAATAAGACCGATGCTCTTACTGAATCAGAAATGACCGAAATGAAAAAGCATCCTATTATAGGATATAATCTTTTAAAAGATAATGCAGATACACCTGCCACTACAAAAGTAGCGGTTTTAATGCATCATGAACATGTTAACGGAACCGGATATCCTATGAATCTTACCAGTGATAAAATCCATTATTCGGCTCGTATACTTACCGTTTGTGATGAATTTGATACTGCAATTAACGATAAAAAGAATGAGAATGTTTTACGTACAACTGATGCAGTTGAATACTTAATTGGGGCATCTGGCCATATCTTTGATAAATCTATTGCAGAAGAGTTTATTAAAATGATTCCAATTTATAACGAGGGTAGCATCGTTCTTTTAAGTAACGGTATTATAGCCATTGTAGTTAAAAACAACCCCGTAAACCTTACCCGTCCAATTGTCAGAGCATTCTACAATCCAAAAACTAAAACAAAATATAGTAAGGTACATATTATTGACTTAAGAACAGAATTATCTATAAAAATCTTACGGGAACTAAAGGTAAATGTTAATGAAATGATTGATAGCTAACAACAAGGTGCATTTTTTACAAAATGCACCTTGTTGTTTTACATTCTAATAATTCATTCCTACTTTTAAAACTTCCATTTCTTCAGGAATCATGTAGTGCCTTTTCTTTGATAAAATACCATACAAGGCCTTTTCAAAGTTTTCCGGTTTTACACAACCCGTTTCGTTAATAAGCTTTCCAAGCAAATAAATATTTGAATAGGTTTTGTTGCCAAATTCATTTGCTAATTGGGTTGCCGGAATTTCAAAAACTTTGATATCGGTTCTTTTTGTTTTTGTATGAACCATCGAGCTATCAGTAATTATAACTCCACCGGGTTTAACCCAGTTTTCAAATTTCTCTAATGAAGGGTTATTCATAACAATCAATGCACTGCATGAGTTTAAAACCGGGGAAGCTATGGCTTGTTCTGATATAACCACCATGCAATTGGCTGTACCACCCCTCATTTCGGGGCCGTATGAAGGCAAAAACGATACTTCTTTATCTTCGAGCATACCGGCATATGCCAACAGTCTTCCAGCTGAAAGAATTCCCTGACCGCCGAATCCTGCAATTATAATTTCATTAAGAAACATAGACTAAACCTCCAAGTCTGCACCGACAAAAACGCCGAGCGGATAATGCGGAATCATATCATTTTCAATGCGTTTCAATGACTCAACAGGGTTTAGACCCCAGTTGGTAGGACAAGTTGATAGAATTTCAACTAATGAAAATCCCTTTCCGGCCATTTGAACCTTAAACGCCTTTTTAACTGCTGCCTTAGCTTTTTTGATATTCTTTACATCGTGCATGGATACTCTTTCAATATAAGCAGGTCCTTCCAATGTGGCTAGCATTTCAGACACTCTTATGGGGTAACCGCTGTATTTGGCGTCTCTTCCATAGGGAGTTGTCGTAGTAACCTGACCAACAAGAGTAGTCGGTGCCATCTGGCCTGATGTCATGCCATAAATGGTATTATTAATAAAGATAACCGTGATATTCTCTCCTCTGGTTGCAGCATGAACAATTTCCGCTGTTCCTATGGCAGCTAGATCACCGTCTCCCTGATAAGTAAATACCACGTTTTCGGGTAGACATCTCTTTACTCCTGTAGCTACGGCTGGAGCACGTCCGTGGGCAGCCTGAATCATATCACAATTAAAGTAAAGATAGTTGTTATAGGCACAACCTACCGGTGAAACCCCGATAGTTTTACCTTCGATTTCTAATTCATCAATGGCTTCTGCTACAAGTCTATGAGCAATTCCATGAGTACATCCGGGACAATAATGCATTGGTACATCACATAATGCATTTGGGGCTTTATATACAATTGCCATTACAGCTCTCCTCTCTTTAATGCATTTTTATCTTTCTTATTTGTTATTCTCTTTAATCTCCATAACCTTGGTCATTATATTATTCACTGTGGGAATCATACCGCCCATTCTTCCTGTGAAGTATACAGGTTTTCTTCCGTTTACGGTAAGCCTAACGTCTTCAACCATTTGCCCTGCGCTCATCTCAACGGTTAAGAAAGCTTTTGGAATATCCATAACCTTTTCAAAGCCCTTAACTGGAAACGGGAATAAAGTAATAGGCCTTATCAACCCTAGCTTAATTCCCTGTTCAGCGGCCTCTTTGATGACTCCCTTACAAATACGGGCAACTGACCCATAGGCAACTAAGATGATTTCTGCATCTTCACAATTGTATAACTCATAACGTTGCTCGTTTTCGCTGATTAACTTATATTTATTCTGAAAACCAATATTCCATTGCTCTAAAACAGCAGGATCTAAATGGATAGAGGTAATCATATTATGTTCACGCTTGTTTTCGTGCCCATTTGCCGCCCATGATTTATTGAATGTTTCATTTTTTTCTTCATCACGGAAGTTTACAACTTCCATCATCTGACCTAAAACTCCGTCTCCCAAAATCATTGTCATTATACGATAGCGATCAGCAATATTAAATGCCTCAACAGTCATATCATATAATTCCTGAACACTGGCAGGAGCAAGCACTACCATATGATAATCGCCGTGTCCTCCACCCTTTGTTGCTTGAAAATAATCACTCTGTGAGGGCTGTATTCCGCCCAAACCAGGGCCGCCACGCATAATATTTACAATAACCGCCGGAAGCTGTGCTCCAGATATGTAGGAAATACCTTCCTGCTTTAAACTAATTCCGGGGCTAGAAGACGATGTCATAACACGTTTTCCTGTGCTGGCTGCTCCATAAACCATGTTTATTGCAGCAACCTCACTCTCGGCCTGCATAAACACTCCACCAATTTTAGGCAGTTTTTTTGCCATATAATGCATAAGCTCTGTCTGAGGTGTAATCGGGTAACCAAAATAATGTCTGCATCCAGCACGTATGGCGGCTTCAGCAATAACTTCATTGCCTTTCATTAAAAGCTTTTGTCCCATGATGCTTCCTCCTTCTCTATTTCTCTACTGTTATAACGCAATCAGGGCAAATAGTAGCGCAGAAAGCACAACCAATACATTTATCCATTTCGACCACTTCGGCCGGAAAATAACCCTTTGCATTTATTCTTTCTTGATTTTCAACAATGATTTTCTTAGGGCAAACCTCAATGCATAAGCCGCAGCCCTTGCATCGCTCTTCCCTAAAAGTCACTTTTGCCATAAGTGCTACTCCTTCATAATCTATTAATTCTTCAGTAATTTAATCATAAAAAATCACTATTAAATAAGTTTAAAGCTTATTTTACGTCTTGTCAACAAAGTGATTTAGTACATTATCACGATGCATCGATGATAACAAAAAAAGCCGGAGTAAAAACTCCGGCATCTTAAAATAACCAATCAAACTAGGGGGAATGATTGATTAATTTGACATATATAAATCTTTATTCAGGTATGATCGAAGTAAGAACATTACTGCTTGTTCACGGGTGCATGTATCATTTGGCCCAAAATTACCTTTTCCGTCGCCAACTGTAATTTTGTATTTCGCCATGAATTTAGCAGGGTTTATTCCATATGCTAAAAAGCCTGACTGATCTTTAAAATCAGCAACACCTTTAACATCGTTTGCTATAAAGTCCGGGGTAATTTCAGCATAGCAAGCACTAATAGTTCTTGTAATCATTGCCGCCATTTGCTGACGAAGAAGCTTCCCTTTGGGTTCAAATATAGTGCCGTCCCCTGCACCGGCTGTTATTCCTAGATTAAATGCTTTTAACACCTCAGGATTTGTAGTATCTTTAAAGGTTTTTGTTGGATGAGGTTCAGCCTTTTTACCTGTAACTATTTCATAGAAATTAACAGCAACTTCGGCAAATTCCTCGCGGGTAATAGGATCATTCATTTTTCCTTTTATACTATCTGTAATTAATCCAAGGTCAGCTGCCTGATCAAGCTCCTTTTCAGCCCATGGACTCGCCGATTCATAAGCAGGTGTGCCAATCTTTACAATATTGGAAAATGAAGAAACTACACGTGGGCTTTCAACGGGTTCATAAACATATAATACTCTGAAATAATATACATTTTCTTCTATTACTATCTTATCTATATAGTCTTCTTCAATAGGGTCAAAGTTATCACTTGTGCTAAAAGGAATAGCACCCCACCAGTCGTGGCCTTCCTTTTCAGAATGCCACATACCGTTTCCAGCCTTGAAATCAATCTTTACGCCAATAGGATATGCTTCGTTGATTTTGCTGACAGATTCAGGATTGGTCCAATTTAATGCAAAATATGGCCTGTTATCATCATCAAATTTTAATTCTACCTTAAGGTTTTGCGGCGCATCAAGAGTCTTTGGGGCTTGAGGCAAATCTCCGCCTCCTATAGATACCTCATTTGAATATGGTGAGGTTATGAAATCATCGCCATCTTCGCTTTCATAAGCTTCAAAAGCAAATCTCACTCTAAAAGTATATTTTTTATTTGCCAGATCTATCTCCTCATCGGTATTATACCCAAAAGACCAATGGGTGAAAAATACATCTTGCACTTTATTATCATCATAGAACAAATTAGTGACATACCCGAAGAAGCTGACATCTTCTTCTTTATCCCAATCATATGTGCCGCTCTTGACTTTGGGTACATCATAATGCCACGGACCATTATTTACTTTCCAATCGATACAATAATAAAGCTCTCCATCCCATTCTTCATTTTCCATAGCGTTTACAATGCTTTGAGGCAGTGTCCACCTTAATCTAATGCCCTGGTCATAATAAAGATTTGCATTCTGGGGCGCTTCAAGATTTACAGGATTATCAGCAAAACTGAACACCGAAGCAGGTAAAACTAAAACCATAGCAAGTAACAGTGCAAATAACCTTTTTTTCATTGATAAGAACCTCCTAAATATTTTTGTGTATTAGCGGCAAACACTTTATAAAACCGCTAAGATGATTGTTTATGCATAAACACTATTTATCTATGAATTTGATATTTAGTGTTTAGGTCAATCCTTAAATGGAAAGCTTTACAACATTCCTTTCAAACACCTAAAAACTATTTAGGTTGACATAAAATACATCTCATAACATCTTCATTGTAATGATCGTCGCAGACCCACGCACCACATTGATGGCATCGGTTAAAAAACTTCTTTGTTTCTTTCCATGCTATGTTTAATGCTTGCTCTATAGAATGCGAATCGTACACTTCATTCGTATATTTTTTATCTCCAGCGCTGCAATAGAAGGTGACTTTGAAACCGCCATTTATGCCGGATATATTAAATTTACCGGGCAATGTGTTTTCAACAGTATCGTTCATAGTTTTCTTTAAACAACCTTTCTAAATTGTTATAAAAATGCGCAAGAAGTATTAATAACCTGTTTTTTAATGTATAATATTTCATATACGAACTTATTGATATTTATTATATTTTTTGTTGCAATAAATGTAATCACCCCGAGGGTGATTTATAGTATAATTTTGAGGTCAACAGCCTCTTGTGCAGGAAAACTTTACATTATTTTATTATTATTGATTATACAAACGTAATTAAACAGCTAGCACCGCTATACTTGCAAAAATAATGTTAAAGAAAGTTTTCTGCAACATGGCGCGGACATTGAATGTAGGATAAGACCATTAACGAAGAAAAGGTGAGGATATTAATGAAAGGTATTAAGCTTGTAATAGTATTATTTCTTATATTAACTATTGCGGGTTGCGGGG
>JAAYNX010000039.1 GCA_012520615.1 Clostridiaceae bacterium
AGATATCGACTGCATCAAAGACGAAACGGGAGAGGAAATCCCTCATGTAGACGAAAGGTTTGTCGGCAGGCATATCGACAGTAACAATATGAAGGAAATTATGGAAACGATATTAAGGGCGTTCACAAATGGCACACCAGAATCAGACGAAGAAGAAATCCCAAACGCACAGAGCGAGTAACAGAGAAATTTAATGTTGCTCGCTGTATTTATATAGGGAAAACACTTCTGGGGTATACGGAAAATGAAGTGTGGAGAATGACATTAAGAAAACTAATGCTTCTATATACGGAACATTTAAAGGAAACGGGGCGGTACCAACCCCCAAAGACCATTGATGATATTATCCCTTATTAAGCTTTCCAATTATAACCGCAATTTTGGCACACGGCGAAATTTTTGACTTTTGTTTTTATCTTTTTGCCGCCGCCAAACAGCTTAAAAAATAACATAGGGAGAGTTAGAAACAACCACATAAATAATTCAAGCCACCAACCTATAAACAACCAATAAAAACAGCCTTTGCCTTTACTTTTTGTGATACCAACGGTTTGAATTGACACGTTATTGCTTTGGCATTTAGGACAAGTCATAAATATAACCCCCAAACATTTTGACATAACAATACCATAATAAAGAAAATCTTGCAATAGAAGTGAGGTGAGTAGGTGGCAAAGAAAACAATAGGAGCAGGCCTTGCTCTCGATGGAGAACGTGAATTTAAACAAGCTATATCAGGCATAAACAAAGACTTAGCTGTTTTAGGCTCTGAAATGGGAAAGGTAACGGCACAATTTGGCAACAATGCTAATAGCATGGATGCCCTGAAAGCTAAGTCAGAAGTCTACAACAAACAGATAGACGAACAGAAGAAGAAGATAGAGACATTAAAGGCCGCCTTAGAAAATTCCGCTAAAGAGTTTGGCGAGAACGACAACAAGACAAAGAACTGGCAGATACAACTTAACAAGGCCGAGGCTCAACTCGCTAAGACAGAAAACTCATTGAATGACACAAACGATGAAATGAAGAATTTAGGCAAAAGCACAGATGACACAGGCGGGAAGTTTGAGAAATTTGGTGGAGTATTAAAAGGTGTTGGTGTAGCCATGGGAGCCGTTGCGGTAGCTGCCGGGGCTGCTGCAATCAAAATGGGGAAAGACGTTGTTAAGTCTTTTGGAGAGTTGGAACAGAACCTCGGCGGGTCCGAAGCAGTATTCGGGGAATATGCTAAGTCAATCCAAAAGTCAGGAGAAGAAGCATATAAAAATCTTGGGGTATCTCAAAGCGAATACTTAGCGACAGCTAACAAAATGGGTGCTTTATTCCAAGGCTCAGGGATTGAACAGCAAAAAAGCCTTGAGTTGACCGAAAAGGCTATGCAAAGAGCGGCTGATATGGCGTCCGTTATGGGTATTGATATGCAGGTGGCTCTTGACAGTGTTGCAGGAGCAGCAAAAGGTAACTTTACAATGATGGATAACCTTGGAGTTGCCATGAATGATACGGCTATTAAGGCATATCAATTCAACACCGCAGCAGAATACATGAGAGAAAGCTTATCAGGTCTTGATTTTTTCAAGACAAGAGAAGAAGCGGATAAGTTTCAGGAGGCTCTTAAAAAAACTGGTGGAAACACAAAAGAAATCGGAGAAATTTTTAAACAGTTTAATGTAAAGGGTGAAGCTGCAACAGTAGCCATGGAAGAGATGGATTACTGGATGGGACAGTTAAATAATACATCAGGAAAAGCAGAAGTTGCTATGCAGATGTTCTTTGAAAATACAGAACAGTAC
Source organism: Clostridiaceae bacterium (assembly GCA_012520615.1). Taxonomy (GTDB): domain Bacteria; phylum Bacillota; class Clostridia; order DSM-8532; family DSM-8532; genus DTU059. Next base: position 1,797 of record JAAYNX010000039.1, read on the forward strand.
GCAGGTAACTTCGCGAAAGAATCAACCCAAACCGTAACAGGATCGCTGGGGTTACTTAATGCGGCATTTGACTCGTTTACAGCTGGACTCGGTAATGCTGATGCAGATATGACGAATCTAACAGAAAATCTTGTAGATGCGTTTCAATCGGTAGTTGAAAACATTGTACCGATAATTGAGAATCTAACAGCAGCACTTCCTCCGGCATTTCAAGCGATATTAGCAGCAGTTGCTGAACTTTTGCCCTCATTATTGGAAACTGCAACAAGTCTATTTGGACAGGTGCTAAGTACGCTTTTAGCGCTTCTGCCGCAGTTGATACCTGTTGCAGTTGATGCGCTCATGACCATTGTGGATACGATAATTGACAACCTACCGCTTATAATAAATGCGGCGTTAGTGCTTATAACATCACTTGCTACTGGGATCGCTGATGCATTGCCTGAGCTCATACCTGCCATAGTAGATACAGTGATAACAATCGTTGAAACGCTGATAGACAATATAGATATGCTGATTGATGCATCTATTGCCATAATAATGGCGTTGGCTGATGGTCTTATTGAGGCGCTGCCAAAATTAATTGACAAGATACCCACTATCATAGACAAACTGA
>JAAYNX010000007.1 GCA_012520615.1 Clostridiaceae bacterium
CTAAAACTTTCTGATGTTATATCTTCAGGGGGAGAAGCTCGTAGCTTTATAAGTGAAAATATGATTTTTGTAAATAATGAACCGGAGAATAGGCGTGGTAAAAAGCTGCGTAACGGAGATATAGTTAAAGTCAATAATACAGAATATAAAGTCGTACAAAACGGTGAAGAGTAGTGACTATACAGGAGTTAGAGTTATTTCAATTCAGAAACTATAAAAAGCAAAACCTTTCTTTAGAGGAAGGAATTAATATTTTGTACGGACAAAACGCCCAAGGAAAGACAAATATATTAGAGGCTTTGTATATATCTTCTACTGGAAAATCACACAGAACTAATAACTACCGTGATTTAATCCAATATGGCCAAAATAATTTTGAGATAAAACTTCGAGCAATAGTAAACGATAGAGAGAATCTTATTGTTTTAAGATATTCACTGGATAAAGGGAAAAGCGTTGAAATTAATGGAATAAAGAGAGATAAATTATCAGATATTCTGGGTACACTTAATATGATATTTTTTTCTCCGGAAACCCTTGAGGTAGTTAAAGGTTCACCCGCGATAAGAAGGAAGTTCTTAGACATATTATTGTGTCAAACAGATAGACAGTATCTTCATTTATTAAAAAGATACAATACGCTTATAAAAAATAAAGCGATAGCTTTAAAAAAAGGAAAATATGAGAAGCAATATGAAGAAGTAATACCTGTTTGGAATGAACATATCTCTGTAAATGGCGGAAAAATTGCATATTTAAGAATGAATGCAATTAAAAAGCTAAACGGGTTTATGAAAAAGGAAATACATAAGATTACAGATAATTCCGAATCTTCAGAACTGGTTTATAAGACTTTTTGTGATATAAATGAAGAAAAAGACGAGGAGTTTTTTAAGAAAGAACTCAAAAAAAGATTGGATGAAGGTTTCTTAAAAGAAATAAGTAATATGCAATGCATATATGGGCCTCATAGAGACGATTTTGAAATACTGCTAAACAACATGAATTCCAGGCAATATTGTTCACAAGGGCAGCAACGAACGCTTGCTCTATCCCTTATATTATCAGAGCTTTTTTATATAGAAGAGATTAGGGGAGAAAAGCCGGTTCTTTTATTAGATGATGTTATGTCAGAACTTGATTTACAAAGACAGGAATACTTACTTAGAGGGCTATCAAACGTACAAACCATTATAACAACGACAGATGAAATGCCATTTATTAGTTTAGAAAAGAGAAAAGTAAAAAAGTTTTTTGTAAATGGTGGGAGAGTAATACCAAAAGTTGATAAAAATTAGAAACTAGTCTAGAATTGAAAGGTGATATTTGTGATATTGCATATTGGGGAAGAAAGCATAGTTTTTATAAATGATATTGTTGCGGTTATGGATATAGAAAAAACTACCACATCGAACAAAACAAGAGAATTCTTGAAAAGTTGTGAAGAAAAAGGAATGGTAGTAGGTGTAGGAACAGATATTCCAAAATCATTTATTGTGACGATGCGGAACAATAAACAGACAGTTTACTTATCTCCAATATCGTCAGCGACATTGAAAAAACGAATAATAAAAGAAACCGATGATATCAGGAGGAATATATGATAGACAGTAAGAATCATGTTGATTATAATGAAGAGCAAATTCAAGTTCTTGAAGGATTAGAAGCAGTCAGAAAAAGACCAGGTATGTATATAGGAAGTACATCGTCAAGGGGACTGCACCACATTGTATATGAAATCGTAGATAATAGTATAGATGAATCTCTAGCAGGGTATTGCGATAAGATACACGTTATATTAAATAAAGATAATAGCGTTACCGTATATGATAACGGTAGGGGAATACCCACTGGTATACATCCAAAATTAAAGATACCTACAATGCAGGTTGTTCATACTGTTCTTCATGCCGGAGGAAAATTCGGAGGAGACGGATATAAGGTATCAGGTGGTTTGCACGGTGTAGGTGCATCTGTTGTAAACGCTCTTTCAGAGTGGATGGAAGTTATAGTTGCAAGAGATGGCAAACTATACAAACAACGTTATGAAAGAGGTATACCTGTTACCGGGGTTGATATTATATGTGAAAGCGGAATTGATTATACAGGGACAAAAACTATTTTTAAACCTGACGAAGAAATCTTTGAAGAAACCGTATATGACATGGATATACTTGTTAAACGCTTTAGAGAGATGGCTTTTCTTAATAAGTATATTACTATAACTATAGCAGATGAAAGACAAGAAGAGAAAAATGAAATTGTATTGCATTACGAGGGCGGCATAAGTTCTTATGTTGAATATATAAATAAAAACAAAGTAGTTATACATCCGGAAGTAATATATTTTGAGGCAAAAAAAGATGATGTAGAACTAGAGGTTGCTATGCAGTATACAGATTCATTTAATGAAAATGTATACAGCTATGCAAATAATATCGCTACAACAGAAGGCGGAACACATATTACAGGATTTAAAACTGCTATAACAAAAGTAGTAAACGATTATGCCAGAAAAACAAATCAGCTAAAAGAGAATGACAAGAATCTTTCTGGCGAGGATGTCAGAGAAGGCTTAACTGCAATTGTATGCGTAAAACTCCATGAACCACAGTTCGAAGGCCAGACTAAAACAAAACTTGGAAATGCTGAAATAAGGTCATTTACAGAAAGTGTTGTAACAGAGAAGCTGTCTTATATATTAGAGGAAAACCCAAAGATAGCAAAGATAATTATTGAAAAAACATTGCTTTCCTTTAGAGCGCGAGAAGCAGCAAGAAAAGCAAGAGAGTTAACAAAAAGAAAGTCAGCTCTGGAGAATACATCATTGCCTGGAAAACTGGCTGACTGTTCAGATAAGGATCCTTCTAAATGTGAAATATTCATTGTAGAAGGAGACTCCGCTGGAGGAAGCGCAAAGCAAGGAAGAGATAGAAGATTTCAGGCCATATTACCTTTATGGGGAAAAATGCTAAATGTTGAAAAGGCAAGAGAGGACAAAGTTTACGGGAACGAAAAACTAAGCCCGGTAATAACAGCTCTCGGTGCTGGATTCGGCGATGAATTGGATCTTACAAAACTACGCTACCATAAGGTTATAATTATGGCAGATGCTGACGTCGACGGATCCCACATAAGAACATTGCTATTAACTTTTTTCTACAGATATATGAAGCCCCTTGTAGATAACGGACATATTTATATTGCACAACCTCCACTTTTCAAGGTTAAGAAAGGTAAAGAAGAGCATTATGTATATAATGAACGAGAACTTGCAAAACTGATGAAGGAAAAAAATTGGGCTAAGGGCGATAATAGTATTTCTTTTCAACGTTTTAAAGGACTTGGAGAAATGAATTCAGAACAGCTTTGGGAAACCACAATGAATCCAGAGACCAGAAAAATATTAAAGGTTGATGTTGAAGACCCAATACTCACAGATGAGATATTTACAGTGCTTATGGGAGAAAAAGTAGAACCAAGAAAAGAATTTATACAGAAGTATGCAAAGACAGTAAATAATTTAGATATCTAATTTATCGGGTGACAAAATGGAATTTAGAAATGCAACATTGGCTGATATAGATAGGATACTTGAAATTATCAAACAGGCAAAAGAGTATCTGCGTAATGCAGGAGTTAACCAATGGCAAAATGATTACCCTGACAGAAATATTTTAGAAAGTGATATCGATAGAAAAATCGGCTATGTTTTGATTAATGATGCTGCTATTGTTGCGACAGTAGCAGTTTCTTTTAATGACGAGAAGACATATGAAAAAATATATGAAGGAAATTGGATAACGGATGATGAGTACGCCGTAATACATAGGATAGCCGTTGATAATAATTTTAAAGGGCAAAGATTATCATCAATAATCATTTCAAAAGTGGAAGAAATATGTTTAAACAGAAATATCCATAGCATAAAAGTAGATACTCATAGAAAAAATGTATCAATGAGAAAAATGTTGAGTAATAACGATTTTAAATACTGCGGGATTATCTATTTGGAAGATGGCAGCGAAAGAGTAGCCTATGAAAAGATAATTTAGAAATGTTTCACGTGAAACATTTCTAAATATCAAAGTCCATGATAACATCGAAAGATGTTTGTTTACTGGTGTTATTTATACCTCGTATAATAATTTGATTATTAATTGTACCTTTTTGAACAGTAAAAATATCATTGTCTCTTAACTCAGATAAAAAGAAAACTTCGTATCGCTTTAATTTATGAAGATTTTCTTTTTCATTGTATGTTAACGCATCATAAGCAAATTCTCCATAGCGTGTATTATTAACATGACCCAGACAATCAATATAACTATTGTAAACTTTTCTTTGATCATAATCGGTGAAATCAATATTTGTTTTAAAAGAGGGACTTGCATCTATGGTGAATTCTTGATCAGCTGCACCAATATAAAAGGGTGTATCCTTCTTCCTGTAAACAGATCTTGTCTCGAGATCTAATAATACTGAAAAAGTTGAACCTTCAAAGAGTAGATTTTCATTTTCATCTTTAAATACGAGTTCGCGCCTAAAGAAGGGGCCTTTCCTATGTGAATGCCAAGTTTGAGCAAACAATTTATTGCAACCCTTAATTGGATTAGAAATCTCAAGTGATATAGATATTAAGGCCCATGCTAGTCCATATTTCATGGTTGTATCTAAATTAAGGTTTATTTTGTTTAAATGCTTTTCTGCAATAATTCCAAATAGATTTTGATATGCATAGGGTTTTAATAACCCATTCTCATTCAATTCTGATGCATCAGGTACGATTTCATATATATAATTTTTTTCGTTAAACATTAATAACCTCTCAAAATAATTATATTACTTATAATAAACAGTAATATTAGACTATGGCTATATCAAGCGATTGATGACTTTATGATTTTAAGTATTTAATATAAAATCAGAATCGATCTTAATAAAGTAAAAGTTAACTATAATCTATTACAAATTTAATGATTTTGCAAGCTTCACAACTGACAATAGCGTAAAGAAAGGGATATATCATATTGTTTCACGTGAAACAATATGGAACCAATTGAAGTTGAAGATGTTTATATTGTATAATATAACCCAATGCCTTAGTAATCTGTGGTATAATATTTTTTAAGGTCGCTTCAGCGTTTTCAAGGAGCCAAGCGACGAAAGAAAACGGTAGAAGCACCCATGCAAGGCTTGCCCAAGAGGACAAGCGAAGCGAAGACTGATTGGCAGCAAGCTACTGCTGAAGGCTCTTCACTCTATCCTAGGTGCGAAGAAATAGCAGCTGTTAACTGGTTTAGAGCTATCAATATGTACATATAGAGTGTTATTTGTGCAATACTGGCCCTTATTACGGGTATTAATTATGAGCGAGGTGCTACATGGCTAAAATAATTGCTATAGCCAACCAAAAAGGCGGGGTTGGGAAAACTACAACGGCAGTAAATTTAAGTGCCTGCCTGGCAGTAAAGGGGAAAAAGGTTCTTGTTATTGATATTGACCCACAAGGTAATACGACAAGCGGTCTAGGCATAGATAAAAACTCTGTAAAAAATTCGATATATGATACTATAATAAATGAAGTACCAATTGAGGATACTTGGATAGAAACACAGATTAAAGGTCTATTTCTATCACCATCAAATATTAATTTGGCTGGTGCGGAAGTAGAACTGGTTTCAGTTTTGTCAAGGGAAACCCGATTGAAGTTTGCCCTTGATGAGGTAGAAACTAGATTTGACTTCATAGTAATTGATTGCCCTCCATCGCTGGGATTATTGACAGTTAATTCTTTAACAGCCGCCGATACAATTTTAGTTCCTATACAATGTGAATATTATGCTCTTGAAGGGCTTAGCCAGTTGATGAATACGGTACAAATTGTTCAGAAACATCTAAACAGAACCCTGAGAGTTGAGGGAGTAGTTTTAACAATGTTTGATGCTAGAACGAATCTTTCAATTCAAGTTGTAGAAGAAGTTAAAAAATATTTTGGCAATAAAGTTTATCGAACCATAATTCCGCGTAATGTTCGCCTAAGCGAAGCACCAAGCTATGGTCTTCCTATTATTTTATATGATGAAAAATCAAAGGGCGCGGAATGTTATATGGAATTAGCAGATGAAGTAATATTTAGCTCGGAGGAAATATAAGGGATGAAAAAGGGTTTAGGAAAAGGTTTAGAGGCACTTATAAGTTCAACAAACGCTCTTGAAAATGCAAAAAACAGCGTAATGGAAGTAAGAATAAATGAAGTGGAGCCAAACAGCCATCAACCAAGAAAGGTTTTTGATCAAGAAAAATTGGATATTCTGGCCGATTCAATAAAAGAGCATGGTGTTGTACAACCTATTATTGTTCGTAGTGAAGGCACTCATTACAAAATAGTTGCCGGAGAAAGAAGATGGCGTGCAGCGAAACTTGCGGGGCTCAAAACCATTCCCGTGATAATTAAAGATATCACATCCCGGGAAGTAATGGAGATAGCACTTATTGAGAATATTCAAAGAGAGGATTTAAATCCAATTGAGGAAGCAGAAGCTTTTCAGAGACTTATTGATGAATATTCAATTACTCAGGAAGAAGTAGCGAAGGTTGTTGGAAAAAGCCGTGCGGCAATTGCAAATTCAGTAAGATTGCTTACCTTGACTTCTGAAATTAAGGAAATGGTTTCTGATGGACGATTAACCAGTGGACATGCAAGAACATTGATTACCGTTCCAGATGCTAAAAGACAGAATGAATTGGCAAATATAATAGTGGAAAAAAATCTGAATGTGCGAGAGAGTGAAAAACTTGCTGCCGCTGAGGGAAAACCAAATAAAAAGAAAGAAAAAAGAAAAGTATTAACAAAAGAAGCAATTGAGCTATCAGGATTGGAAGAGAAATTAAGAGAAGTGTATGGTACAAAGATAGAGCTAACAAAAAATAAGGAAAAAAGGAAAATAATTTTCGAAGTTTATTCAATGGAAGAATACGATAGAATAATAGAAATGTTACTAAATAATGGGAAATAATGAGCTGGTCTATTTTGCTCTGTAATTAATTTTTTAATGGCCATTAATGTGTTATCCTATTAAAACAACAAAATACTTTAAAACGCAGAATAAAGCTACAATAAAAGAAAAGTGCTTTTGGAGGAGTTATGGAAGACAGCCTGATTTTTATTAGCATAGGTCTATCGGCCTTATGTATTATTCTTATAATAATTGATCATTTTAGATTAGCGAGTTTATCCAAAAAATACAAATTATTAATTAAAGGCCTTGGAGGAAAAAATGTTGAGGATTTAATGATTTCCTATTCGGATGAAATATATAAAGTAAAGAATGATATTGAAGATAATTTAAAAAATAGGATTTCAGATTTAGAGAAACAAATGCCGATTTGTTTACGTCACTTCGGTCTTGTTTCCTATAATGCCTTCGAAAATGTCTCAAATAATATGAGCTTTTCGATAGCGGCACTTAATGATAAAAATGATGGAATTGTGCTTACCGGAATATATACAAGGGAAAACTCTTATGTGTATTCTAAAGAAATTGTAAAAGGGCAACCTAATAAAGAACTCTCAAGAGAAGAAAAGGAAGCATTAAATAAAGCTTTAGCAACGAAATAATATATATCTTATATAAAAGAGAGGAGAAACTCTATGCTAGACATTCAAAGAATAAGAAACAACCCAGAAGAGGTTAAAGCAGCTCTTCAAAAACGACTATATGAGGTGGATTTTACTGAGCTTTTATCTTGGGATCAAAAAAGAAGAAGCATTATTTCCCAATCCGAGGAATTAAAAGCCGGAAAAAATAAGGTTTCTGCACAGATTCCCGTCTTAATTAAGCAGGGTACAGATGTAACTTCGTTAAAAGCCGAAATGAAAGAAATCTCGGATCAAATTAAGGTTATGGATGATGAGTTGAGAATAGTAGAGACAAAAATTAATGACTTCTTGGCGGCTCTTCCTAATATTCCTGCCGATGATGTCATTGCAGGAGGAAAAGAGAACAATAAGGTTGTTCGAGCCTTTGGAAATAAACCCGAGTTTAATTTTGAACCAAAGAACCATGTGGATTTGGTAACATCCTTGGGTTTAATCGACTATGAACGCGGTGTAAAATTAGGCGGAAATGGATTCTGGGTCTATACAGGGGATGGTGCTCTTTTAGAGTGGGCGCTTCTAAATTATTTTATAGAAGAACATATGAAGGATGGGTACCAATTCATGTTACCGCCCCACATACTGACCTATCAATGCGGATTTACAGCCGGACAGTTCCCAAAATTCGCCGATGATGTATTTAAAGTAGAAACCGGCGAAACCAATGACAGAATGCAGTTTATTCTTCCTACGGCAGAAACTGCACTTATTAATTATCATCGTGATGAAATCTTAAATGAAGATGAATTGCCAAAGAAATACTTTGCCTATACACCTTGCTACCGAAAGGAAGCTGGAAGTTACCGTGCCGAGGAAAGAGGCATGATTAGAGGTCATCAGTTTAATAAAGTAGAAATGTTCCAGTATACTTTACCAGAGCAATCGGATTCAGCTTTGGAAGAACTGGTAAACAAAGCTGAGCGCCTTGTTCAGGGCCTGGGTCTTCATCATCAGGTTAGTAAGCTAGCAGCACAGGACTGTAGTGCTAGCATGGGAAAAACCTATGATATCGAAATTTGGATTCCAAGTATGAACGATTATAAAGAAGTTAGCTCCTGCTCTAATGCCTATGACTATCAAGCAAGAAGAGGGAATATAAGATTCCGTCGTAAAGAAAGTAAAAAGATAGAACTTGCACATACGCTTAATGCTTCAGGGCTTGCTACAAGCCGGCTACTTCCCGCAATAGTTGAACAATATCAGCAGGAGGATGGAAGTGTTATTATTCCTGAGGTTTTGAGAAAATGGATGGGAGGCAGAGACCGTCTATATTCTAAAAAGAAATAATAGCAAATTGTGTGAGTAACTTAGACTGTGTGAAACCATCTGATTCATTACAATCATGAAACCTTAGCAGCTATAGCTTGATACTATTAAGCGCTCCGTGAAAACCGAAGTTTTCCCGGAGCGCTCGCTATATAATGCCATACTTTGTTTTATATGTTGGAAGTAACGCTGTTCTATTATTGAACAGGCCCATTATCCTTTTTTAGAGGTGTTCTTGATCCATCGGGTTCCACAATAACAACATTATCAAGAGTAGCTCTCAAGCTCTGTCTGAACTCTGCAATATATTGCTTTCTAAGTGCCTGCTGTTCCAGCTTTTCTTCTTCCGTAAGACCTTCACTCTTAGCCTTGCGGGCTAATTCATTTATTCTGTCAATTCCGCATTTATCCACAAAAGTTCCTCCATAAATTATAAACTTACAAAGTATTATAACCTAATAAGTTAGTCAATAGCAATTTTCTCAGCTGGAAAATAGAAAGTCTTCTAAACACAGCGGAAGAATCTAATTTCTCGTAAATCTATCCCAAAGAATTCCCAATTGAATCCATTCCATCTAAAGCCTGATACAGACCTTGGCCCGACAAATGTAGGATAAAACCAAAATGGTCTAATTTGAAATGGCCATATATATGTAAATCTAAATAGGCAATTTGCAATGGCACGTGAATCAACGGCAAAACTACCAATTGGTATCTGGGGTATAAAGGTAGGTGGTGGTCCGAAGGGAGGACCATCTATGGGACGTTGTGGAGTAAAGGGAGTAAACGGAGCTAAAAATCTAAAAATATCAAAGGGTGTGCCTCGTCGGAAATCGCGATCTCTATCCCTGTCTCTGTCACGATCTCTGCCTCTATCCCTGTCTCTATCTCGGTCTCTGTCGCGATCCCTGTCCCTATCTCGATTCCTATCTCTGTCGAATTGTTGAAACATAAAACAAACCTCCTTTCTTATTGGGTTATTACAATATATGGCCATGCCTATAAAAAGGTACGAGGGAAAAAGATAGAAGATTATTAACAAAAAAGATAAAGATAAAAAAATCTGAGCCCGGTTTAATACCGAGTTCAGACCCGAAAAGTCGCTTAATTGCGATGCCCGCTTTTGTATAACTTTTATTAAAACCACAGATTATACGTTTTGCTCTTTAAAACTTAAAAGGAAGCTTGGGCTATCTTGTATTATGTAAGAAGTTTTTACTTTCTTTATGAGTCTTATTAATAAATTTATAGTATCCATTATATCTTCCTGATTATATATAGATATAATTATTTCATTTTGTTCAAGTTGAGGCTCAGGGCATAATCTTATTAGCCTGGGTGAAGAAATCCAAAATAATTGGAGTTGCTTGAACCAAAGAAGCGGGGGGTTTTCGTCCATAGAAGCTCGGATAATAAATCTATCCTTTTTGCTCTTTCTGACGTATTCTTTTACTACCGATACATAATTCACTTTCATACATCTACCTGCCTGTTCACAAAATTTTTTAGCGTTTGAATTGTCAAAATACTTTATTATATTCAATATAGTAAAATCTAATAACTTAAATAAAAATGACAAGCATTAAAACGGAGTATTTTCAAAGCTAATCTTGGATTTTGCTGCATTATTTGCCGGGCAATGAGGAAACTAATGCATTATAAAAAAGTAAAAATATGCATAGTGTCACGCTTATGATATAATTTCATTGTCATTTATATGATAAATATAAAAACCTAATATGCATCGAAAGGAAGAAAATAATAAATGCTGACTGATATTGAAATTGCACAGAACGCGAAAATGCTGCCCATTGAGCAAATTGGAAAAAAACTCGGAATCAATCGTGAAGATTTAGAACTATATGGTGATTATAAAGCAAAAATAAAAGATGAAGTTTATGATAAATTGAAGGATAAGCAAGATGGAAAACTGGTCTTGGTAACTGCTATCAATCCAACTCCCGCCGGTGAAGGAAAGACAACCACAACTGTCGGTCTTGGACAAGCCCTAGAAAAGATCGGTAAGAAATCAATCATTGCTCTTAGAGAACCCTCTTTGGGTCCTGTCATGGGAATTAAAGGAGGAGCTGCTGGCGGAGGTTATGCGCAGGTGGTTCCAATGGAGGATATAAACCTACACTTTACTGGAGATATGCACGCTATTACTGCGGCTAATAACCTGCTGTCAGCAATTTTAGATAACCATATACATCAGGGTAATAAGCTTAAGATTGATTCAAGAAGGATAATCTGGAAGCGCTGCATGGACATGAATGACCGTGCCCTTCGCCAGGTAGTAGTTGGAATGGGGGGAAAAGCAAACGGTTTTGTCCGGGAAGACGGTTTTAATATAACCGTTGCATCGGAGGTTATGGCCATTTTGTGCCTAGCCGCAGATATTACTGATTTAAAAGAACGCCTTGGAAGAATAATCGCTGCTTATGACATTGATGGAAAACCTGTTACAGCGAAGGATTTAGAAGCGCATGGAGCTATGGCACTGCTATTAAAGGACGCTATAAAGCCAAATTTAGTACAGACACTGGAGAATACACCATGCCTTATTCATGGAGGACCATTTGCCAATATAGCCCACGGATGTAATAGCTTAAAAGCGACTCAGCTCGCTCTGAAGCTTTCAGATTATGTTATAACTGAGGCCGGGTTTGGTGCAGATTTAGGTGCTGAAAAATTCTTTGACATTAAATGTAGATATGGTAAGTTAGCTCCCGATGCTGTTGTTTTGGTTGCAACTGTACGAGCATTAAAATACAACGGAGGGGTAAAGAAAGAAGACTTGTCCAAAGAGGATGTAAAAGCTCTTGACCGTGGTATAGTAAACCTTCAGAAGCATATTGAAAATGTCAAGAAATTCGGCGTACCCGTATTAGTTGCATTGAATCGTTTTCATACTGACAGCGAGAACGAGCTAGCTTTTATAAAGAGCAAGTGTAATGAATGGGGCGTGGAAGTTGCTCTCTCGGAGGTATTCACAAAGGGTGGACAAGGCGGTATTGAGATGGCCCAAAAGCTTTGTGACTTAATTGACAGACAACCGTCCGGGTTCAAAGTCCTCTATGATCTTGATATGCCAATTAAGGATAAAATAAAGCTTATTAATAAGGAAATATACGGTGGGAAGGATGTAGCCTTTACCGATAAAGCCTTGAAGGAGATTAGGGCTATTGAAGAGCTGGGCCTTTCAAATCTTCCAATATGTATGGCTAAAACCCAATATTCTTTAACAGATGACCCATCACTTTTAGGGCGCCCGGAAGGTTTTACTCTTAATGTTAAGGAAGTTAGAATCTCTGCTGGAGCAGGCTTTATTGTAGCATTAACAGGGGATATTATGACAATGCCCGGTTTGCCTAAAATCCCAAGTGCAAATAATATTGATATTGATGCAAGGGGAAAAATAACCGGACTATTTTAAACAACAGTCCAATTAGAGAAAGCCTTGCATATGCAAGGCTTTAAATCGTTGCAGCTAATAGCCGCTATATGCGAAAAATAATGCTGAAGATGTTTTCGCACAATATGAGGTTTCTTGGCTCACAAAAATAGCTTGTCAAATTGCTTCATAAAACGGACATGATCATTATATTCGGCAATTACCTCTTCTAGCATACCTGTGAAGTTCTTCTGCGCCCAACTTCTTCTGGAATTATAATATTTATTAGCCACACGCCAGAATTTTTGAGGAAATAGGAGCATCGCCTTCATCACTGAAATTTCATCCTTTGAAACAGGAGCGATTTCCCCATAAGCATCCAGTAAAAGTGATGCTTTTTGGGGGTTCCAATTGCACTTTCGCATTTTTCTTCTAAGAAGGTTTACCAGATCATAAATCCTAAGTTCTTCTGTGCAGCACTCAAAGCCGGTAATAAAGGTTGTATGCCCTTTAATAAGTATATTCTGATATGAGTAATCATGATGGCAGATTCCGCCTTCAATAAAAGTTTTCTTAACCAGACGGGGATATTCGGTGCCTCCAAGTAACGAAAGACTTTCTTCGGCAAGCTCAATAAATTTATCCACACAATCAAGATATATATAATCAAAAGCTCCGCGTTCTCGTTCGGCTTTTCTTCTCATTCTTAATATTTCATCATAGCGTTTTCCAAGGCTTTCGGGTAGTTTTCCTAAATCTCCGGAAATAGATTCATATTCATGCTTAAAACCTATTCCCGCTATATGCATCTGCGCAAGAGCTGTTGATGCTCTTATAGTATCTGTATCATCACTGAACTCACATTCTCTGGCTTCAAAAAACGGTGTCATCACGTAATTCTGGCCTTCTATCTCCATAAAAGGCTTATTGTTTACAGTAACTGAGTATGTATCCAAATTTACAAAACCATTATTAAAAAGATGCTCTTTTGCGCCATGAACGTATAGTATCCGATTTTCAGAACATTGGCATTGACGAAGATGTTTCTTACCCTTTTCGGTTTCCAAAACATAACCGGCGCGGCAAGGCTTAATAGAGGTCACTTTTATACCATATGTCGCTTCAATCAGATCTTTAGATTCAATCATTTTTAAAAATACCCCACTTTTATTTCAATGCTAATTAAATTTTTTACTTTCACATTATATGTTTCTCAAAATCTAATATGTTTTGCACTAGTTACAAAAGAAATTTCAAAATGACAAGCAGTATTATTCCCGGAAGACCAAGAATACCTGCTACCAACGCTGAAAAAATGTTCAAAGAGATAGTAAAGCCCAGTGGTGCCCCGATAAGATTTATAATAAAAATCGCTATACCGCCTAAAATGCCATTTATGACTAACCTGAGTATAATTTTTAAAGGAAATAGCATAGCCTTTCCAAAGGCAAATACTATTAAGACACCAACTATCCAAGCTAATACTATAAGCCCTCTATCCATGTAAAATCCTCCTCAGGACAAAACCCGCACTTTTATTGTTGCGTAAAATAATACGGTTATCCCTGACAATTTTAATAGCAGAAAGGGATAGCCGTATCCATATTGCTTCAAGGTCTATACCCTGTTTAATTTATATACAGAGAGAAGCAAAAAGATTCGTCCAAATTAGAGAATAATTGAAATTTTTATTGTGCCCGGGCTTTCTTAGCCATTCTAAGAAGGTACTCATAGCGGATTTCGGAGGCTTTAATTATATAAGAGTAATAATCCACCATTTCCTTACCTTCAGCTGTTTCAAAATTAGCCATAGCATTTTGCCAGTCGATATATGCATCGTGAATATTTTCCGCCAATTCCCGTAAAAGCTCTTCTTTTTCAGCTAGCTTAGCGGCTTCTTTTGCCTTTGAACCATTGATCCTACGTAAGAAGTTAAAAGGCTCAGCCTTATTATTGATAACCTGATCTGTCATAAAATCTCCCCATTTCGGCCTTAAGATTAGAGAATAGCAAAGGGACAGAGAGTATCTTCATAAAAAAATACAGTCTTTCTCCATCATATTATGAGTATAGTCAAATTGGGAAAATTTATACCTTATTTTCTTGCGGTAACTACTCGATTGATATCGGACAAATCTTTTAAAAGAAGTGTTTCCATGTTTTTATCGGCGAATATGTCTCTTACTTTATATCCTTGATTATAGCCACATTCAACTACAATAATGCCAGATCTGGAAAGAAGAGAGGAAGCCCTATCGGCCAACGCCCGATAGAAAATTAATCCGTCCTCTCCGGCAACTAAAGCAGTACGGGGCTCATAATCCCTTACAGAATTCATAAGAGAAGGGATGTCCTTTGAAGGAATGTAAGGTGGATTTGAAACGATAAGGTCATATTCACCGGGAAGGGATATGTTTTCATCTAGAAAATCTGCTTTTATAAAAGAAATCTGGTTTTCAACATTATAGCGAGTTGCATTTTTTCGGGCAATACTCAATGCGTCCTGGGAAATATCCACAGCATCTACTAAAACAGATTCCGCGTCTTTTGCTATACTAACGGCTAAACAGCCAGAACCGGTGCCTATGTCCAGAACTTTATAGGTTTCTTGTTCTCTTAACCTAAACATATCTTGGTTAAAATAAGCCGGATTCTGCCCGAGAGCAAAAAGGGCGCTTTGTGCCAAAAGTTCGGTGTCGCCCCTGGGTATTAATACATGTGGGCTCACATGAAAAGTATAATCCAAAAAGCCGCATTCACCAGTAATATAGGCAAATGGCTCATGGCGGCCTCTTCTTTCCACAATCGAAAGATATGCTTTTTCTTGTTTCTCATCCAAAATCATTTCAGGGTGAGCATAAATAAAGCCAATGTCCTTTTTTATAAGCCAAGATAAAAGAAGACCAGCCTCTAAAGAGGGGTCTTCTACATTTTTTTCAGCTAAATATTCACTTGCGTTTTTTAATAGGATTTTAAGCATCATAAAGCGCCCTCGGGTACGGCAGTTGAATTTTCCTCAGTATCGGGGGCTTCTTGCAATACAGCCTTCAAAGATGCAATTGCTACCTCCAGCATTGAATCGTCAGGCTCCTGTGTAGTAATCTTCTGAAGCATAAGCCCGGGTATGCTGATCAGGCGAACAAACTTGCTGCTAGACCTTGCAGACAGTTTAAAAGCCTCATATGAAATACCAGCGATTACAGGAAGCAGAGCCAAACGCAAAAGCATATTAATAAGAGGATTATGCCAGCCTGCAAAAGCAAAAACAATAATACTGATAATTATTACTATAAACATAAATGTTGTTCCGCATCTTGGGTGAAGAGTTGTATGTTTCCTGACGTTTTCTACAGTAAGCTCTTCCTCATTTTCGTAAGCGTAAATAGTCTTATGCTCGGCACCGTGGTACTGGAAAACCCTTTTAATTTCTTTATTTTTTGAAACCAAAAAAACATATAGAATAAATAGGCTAATCCGAATTACGCCCTCTATAAGATTAGCCAGTAATGCTCCCCCGGTGGTTTGTTTATCAAAGCTGAAAAGCCCTGCAATAAAGTTTGGAAGTAGCATAAAAAGCCCTATACTAAAAGCTAAAGCTATAACGACCGAAAAGTAAATCATATAAGAAAAATACTTTTCTCCGAGCCATTTCTTCATCCAAAGGTCAAACTTGCTTTCTTTTTCATCTTCTTCAGTAAAATCCACTAATTCGGCTGATTCCATTAGAACCCTAACGCCAACTAACATGGATTCTATCAATGATACGCCGCCTCTAATAAAGGGAAGACCTAAAAATTTATGTTTCTTCGTTACTGGAACAGACGGCTTAGTTTCTGTATATATTTCACCTGTGGTTTTCCTTACAGACATGGCAATTTTGTTGTTTCCTCGCATCATAACCCCTTCAATGAGGGCTTCACCGCCAATGTTACTGCAAACCTTGGGTTTTCTCCAAATTTCTTTATCCATTACTATACCTGCTTCTATATAAGTTGAACTAAATTTTTATGTCATTAGTTTATCTTATACACATAGTTTTTCTATCCCTTATTATACAGAAGGAATAACATTATAACAAATTTTTTTTATGTTTACTGTATATTATAAAAACTTTCGGTAAATACTCTAAATGACCTCACAATACATTTTGACCCCCTTTACTTGCCGG
Source organism: Clostridiaceae bacterium (assembly GCA_012520615.1). Lineage (GTDB taxonomy): Bacteria > Bacillota > Clostridia > DSM-8532 > DSM-8532 > DTU059. The sequence goes on from JAAYNX010000007.1 coordinate 16,489, forward strand.
TATCACTGCCGGCACTTTTTTTGCCGATAAACTTTATGATAGACTATTTTTGGGGGATGAAATCTTGAAGAAACTACAAAAAACTTTGATTATAATATCACTTATTATTATTTTTACCTTTTGTTTAAGCTTATTCCAAAGGAATCAGGGATTAGCTTTAGAAATTTTACCTCCCAGTAATTTCAGCGTTCAGGTGAGCCAGGTAAATAATAAACTGACATGGGAAAATAAAAACAGCGCAAGTATCACGACAAATATTATTATAGAAAGATCAATAGATCAGGGTGAATTCCATCAGATTGCATATCTTAGCGGGAGTAGGAATAGTTATACTGATAATTCTATATCCAACGGCCATGTTTATACATACAGAGCACAAACCGTTCACAAAAAAACAAATAAAAGCCCTTATACCCCGGAAGTGGAAGCAATAAATTTATACCCTGAAAATTTTGAAATCACAAATTCATTTTCTAACCAAGTAGATTTGGAGTGGTTTTATCCATCCTTGTCAGTTGTTAGGGAACCGGACTATAGTACCATAATAGAGAGAAGAGAAAAAAACAAGACTTCATGGAAGGAAATAGCGGTGCTTCCCGTTACAGAAACTTTTTATCGTGACAATACAGTAGAGCCGGATACAGAGTATTATTACCGATTAAGAGTTCGCTATGATAAAAAAACTTATTCAAAATATATACCTTCTGCTACAGGAATACGAATCGAAACAGCATATCCTTTAACGACCCCTCTTTGGGGATATGGATTAACAGATAATTCAATCAGACTAATGTGGGATATACCGGAATCAGCCAAGGCGAAAGCTATTCTGGAGCGAAAAAATTCATCGGGAGAATATGTCACTCTTTTCTCAGGGAAAGGAAACAGCTATAAAGATACTGATCTTGCAAGAGGTGAAACTTATACATACAGACTTTGTCTGGAGTCTGAAAACAAAAATAAATCCCCGTATACTGATGAAATTAATATAACTGTTGAATCGGTATCTTCACCGTCAGATTTATCTTGTTCAGCTATAGCATCTAATAAGATTGTTCTGTCTTGGGTTTATCCCTATGACGGCGAAAGCGGATTTGAAATATGGAGAAAGGCAGAAGGACATTGGACACTTTTATCAACTGTTCCTAAAAATACTGATACTTTTGTTGATAATGGCAGTTCTTATGGCAAAAGTTATACCTATAAAGTTCGTGCAATAAGAGGAGATAGCTGCTTTTCTGATTTTTCCCAGAGCCGCACGGTAATAAATGAATATCCTGAGGACCCAGGCCGCCTGCACTGCTACACAAGCGGGAATTTGTTGTATATATTCAGTAACGATAAAGCTCCTGAAAACACCACATATACTTTGGAATTCAGAACAAATATAAACAGTCCATGGTCAGAGATAAGATCTGTTAAAAATGATATTATGATGACAAATATAGGGTTCAATGAAAGCACAGAATATCATTTTAGAATCCGTGCCCATATTGGAAAACTAAGCAGTGTAGGCCCGGAATTTCACTTTTTTGGTTCTGCTCCAGAGCCGCCCAAAAACTTAGAAGCGCCATATGTGGGATATAATCGTGTTGTTTTGAAATGGCGTGACGACACAGAAAAAGAACAAGGGTACAAAATTTATCGATCTATAAATGGTGAAAAGAGACTAATAGGAAGTGTCGGTAAGGACATTGAAAGTTTTATTGATAATTCGCCTATGACAGGAGAAAATACTTATTATGAGGTTGTCGCCCATAATCTTATAGGTGCTTCACCGGCTGCAGGTATCTCTGTTAAAATCCCGAAAATAGTAATATTTGGAGATGTTGATTCATATAATTGGGCTCATGATGCGATTTATACGCTTCAGGGAATAGGGGCGCTGGGAAATATTCAAGGCAATAGCTTTAATCCCCAGAATGTTATCACAAGGGGGCAAATGGCCCGCATGGTTTTAACAAGCTTTAACATAAGTACTGATGTATCGGTGTTGCTTCCCCCCAATGATATTACCCCTAATCATATATATTATAAGGACATAATTACCGCTATAAACCTCGGTTTGATGCACCCGGATCCGGACGGAAAAATCTACCCTGATAAGGCTGCCACAAGGAAAGACATAGTTTTTTTACTGGGAAGTACATTAGGATATTTAGGTCACCCATTGAACACATACGGAACAGAGGTTATAGAGCGATTTAACGACTTTTGGCAAATACCAAAGGAGGATATTAGTATTGTGGCATCATTTGTGGGAGATAAAATAATAAGTGGAAAGAGCGGCCTAGTTCTGGATTTAAACTCAAACACCACAAAGATAGAGACTGTGGCTTTTATATATAGGACTCTTTTAAAATACAAAATTATTAGTTAATTGCATTGAAAAATTACATAAACAAAAAGAGAGTTAAGATTACACATACTGCAAGAGAAGTAAATATAGAAGCTAAAATAGAAACTCTGAGCGTATCACCCTTGCGCTTTAAGCGTCGTAAATTTAAAGAAAGTGAGAAAACACTAACGATAAGCTGAACCAATGAAAGCATTAAGGAAAACTGCAAAAGGTAATAATTCCAATAATCACGAACTTTAATATTAAACAGACGGTCAAAAAAGGTTTCTCCCACAGGTCTGGCTAACAGTATAATGGCTAGGACGACAATAATAAACCCCCAAAGAATGACGCTAAAGATATCTATCATTCTAAGGATAAGATCTGGTCCTTTTCTGGTGTATGGATTCTTAGATATTTTATTATCCAAGATATGCACCCCCATTTCATATATTTAGATTACCATATTAAGGATTAAATTAGAAGTACATTGTAAATATGTAGAAAATGAATTAGTATTAAGATAACACAATCTTGTCCAGCGGAGGTATCATATGTCTTCAGAAATTAACGTCCGAATTGAGGAATTGATTAGCGGAAACAGTAAAAACCCCCATGAATTATTAGGAATGCATAAAGAAGAGGATAAAATTGTAGTCAGGGTATTTAATGCGAGATCGCAAAAGATAGCCGTGAAAGATATTCATACCGATGAAACATTCCAAATGAAACTTATTAATGAAAAGGGTCTATTTGAGTGTGTTATTTCGAATCGTGACACTCCATTCAAATATGAGCTTATTCATACAACCGCCGACGGGCACACATATTCGGTTATAGACCCATACACCTTTTGGCCGACCATTTCTGAGTATGATCTCTTTTTATTTAATCAGGGCAATAATCATCGTATCTATGAAAAGCTCGGCTGCCATCTTTGTGAGGTAGAAGGAGTAAAAGGGGCATCCTTTGGCGTTTGGGCACCATCAGCAAAGAGGGTTAGCGTTGTAGGCACATTTAACCAGTGGGATGGAAGAAGCCATTCCATGCGTATGTTAGGAAGCTCCGGGGTATGGGAATTGTTTATACCCGGCCTTACAAAAGGTGATTTATACAAATATGAAATAAAAACTCCTACTGGTGAAATATATATAAAATCTGACCCCTACGCTTTTTATGCAGAAAAGCCGCCAGAGACAGCCTCTGTGGTTTATGACCTCGAAAATTATGAATGGCAGGACTCTGAGTGGATGGAAAAAAGAGCCGAAGAAGCGGTTTTTGATAAACCAATAAATATTTACGAAGTTCATTTAGGCTCATGGAAACAAGAACCTGATGATGACCCTGAATCAGAAACCGGATTCAAACCTTATTCGTACAGAGATCTTGCTGATACACTTATTCCTTACGCAAAAAAGATGGGATATACTCATTTAGAGCTTCTTCCCATAATGGAGCATCCCTTCGACGGATCGTGGGGCTATCAGGTAACAGGATATTATGCTACTACAAGCCGCTACGGCACGCCGGAAGATTTCAAGTATTTTGTTGACACCTGCCATAATAATGGTTTAGGGGTTATTTTAGACTGGGTTCCGGCTCATTTCCCAAAAGACGGACACGGTCTTGCGAGATTTGATGGAACAGCCCTTTACGAACATGAGGATAAACGTGTAGGCGAGCATTTAGGATGGGGTACTCATGTTTTTAATTACGGACGAAACGAAGTCAAAAATTTCTTGGTAGCTAACGCAGTGTATTGGTTTGATAAATTCCATATCGACGGGCTTCGGGTTGACGCAGTCGCATCCATGCTTTATCTTGATTACTGTCGTGAACCCGGGGAATGGTTACCCAATAAGTATGGCGGACGGGAGAACCTTGAAGCGGTAGAATTCATAAAAAATCTTAACTATGTGGTGTATCAGTATTTTCCCAATGTAATGATGATTGCTGAGGAATCCACCTCCTGGCCGTTGGTTACCAAACCTACTCATGAAGGGGGGCTGGGATTCTCTCATAAATGGAATATGGGTTGGATGAATGACTTTTTGAAATATGTCAGCTTGGACCCTATATACCGTAAATACAATATGAATCTGCTGACCTTTTCCTTTATGTACGCATGGAGTGAAAATTTTATACTGGTATTGTCCCATGATGAGGTAGTGCACGGAAAAGCATCTATGCTCGGAAAGATGCCCGGAGATTACTGGCAGCAATTTGCAGGGCTAAGATGTGCCTATGGATACTTCTTTGCTCATCCAGGCAAGAAGCTTCTATTTATGGGAGGCGAGTATGGCCAGTTCATAGAGTGGAAGTACAAGGAAAGCCTTGATTGGCACCTTTTAAACTATCCCATGCATGAAAAAATGAGTCTTTATGTATCTGATTTGAATCACCTTTACAAAACAGAAAAAGCTCTTTATGAGCTTGATATAAGCCATGAGGGGTTTGAGCTTATTGACTGTAAGGATGTTGATAATTCAATTATTTCATTTATAAGAAAGGGCAAGGACTGGCACGACATGCTGATCTTTGTGTTTAATTTTACCCCGGAGACACATGAGAATTATCGGATGGGTGCTCCTCTTAAAACCAGTTATATTGAAATATTTAATTCCGATGCAGAAAAATATGGCGGGAGCAATGTACTTAATACAAAGCCTATTCTTTCAGAGGATATACCCATGCATGAGAAGCCTTATTCAATGACTTTAAGGATACCACCATTAGGCACCGTCGTTCTTCGCCCTGAGTTTGACAAGGACAAAAGGCCGTAGTTTACACATGTATTACATAAATTTACACAAATTTAGTATTGACAAGACAAAGCAGTCCTAGGTATAATATATAACTTCATTGACAAGGAACGACAATTTGTGATATAATTTTATCCAGTGAGTTTTGAGGTGGTAGTATGGATAAAAATTCTTTATCGCAGATTCGTAAAGAACTTGAAGGTTGTGTTGGCAAACGAATTCTGCTGAAAGCCAACAAAGGCCGTAAGAAGACTTTTGTTAAAGAAGGTATCGTGGAGAATGCATACCCAAGTATTTTTACAGTTTCTTTTGAGAACGAATACAATTCGTCACGAACGGCTTCTTATAGCTACACCGATGTTCTAACCCGCACAGTTGAAGTTAAAATAATGTCAGATAGTCTAACGATATAGCATTCTAATATTAATCTGTGTAAAAAGTATTAAACAGCCATTAAATAATGGCTGTTTTTTCATTCCTTCCGTCATACATTAAACATGGACAGCATATCATTAGAATTGAAGGGATAAGGCTATAAAGAGGAGGTCCTAAAATGCAGATGGAGCTATTGAAAAAGCCTATAAGATCGTACAGGACTATTGAAATAA
>JAAYNX010000178.1 GCA_012520615.1 Clostridiaceae bacterium
ATTTCCATTACTGTCATACTGATAATAACGGTTCCCGACATTGCGTAAACGATGTGCGTAAGATTCATCATAACTGTATTCAAGAGCGTAGTTTAAGTCATCGCCAATACTTTTTTGAGGAGAAACAGTTTCTGTACTGACCTTACTCATCATATTTCCTAGCCCTGCATCATCAAAGGTAAATGTTTGGGTATACGTCGACCTGTATTCTGGGTCAAGGGAGTTATGAGGATTATACACGGTTTCCCCTCGTACTGCAAGCAATTGATACAAGCCGTCATACGAATAACTTTGACTCGTGCTATAGCGCCCCTGTGAGCCACTCAGACAGTCATTTGTATAGCCTAATACATTGCCTACATCGTCAAAACGATAGGTCATGTTTTGAAATTGCTCTCCCCACTGGTTCTCTGTAGCAATCGAAGAGAGCTGTCAAAGGAAACTAGTAATATTGAAATTCTCGCCGTGCACTCACAATTTTTCCTGAAGACCATACTTCTTTATATAACAAATAATTCCCATTTTTATCAAACTCAGAAAACGTAATAATGGAATTTGGATTACCTTTAGTAAAATTTTCTATGCAAATTTCAACAAGTTGATCATCTTTATATAAAAAATTACGCACTGACCTTATATCATCACTGCCGTAACTATCAATAATTTGCAAAATGTTACCTTGCTCATTATACTCAAAGATTATCTCTCTAGGATTAAATGATAGTTTGCCTAATCGATTATAATTTTCACTTGTAAATTTTTTTATTTTTTTTCCTTGAAGTTGATATTCATAGAACCTTTTACTGCTTTCAAATAAAGCATTATCACTTGTTGTAAATGAATAATAAATTACGGTAATATTAACTTTATCGTTGCTTACTACAAAGCTCTCTTTTTTTTGTAATTCATTTCTAAAATAGACTTCTCTTGTTGCGCTATCTAAATATTTATATGTGAAATCTCCACTCTTAATAATATTATTGTTGTCATCATAAACATAGAAATACTGGTTCTCATCATGAACATGTGAAATTTCACTTACCAAAAATCCTTCTCTTGAATAATTTCTTTCAAAATATTCTTTTCTATTATCACGTACCAAAAAAATTTTTTGCTGTTTTATATTTTGCCTATTTAAAATATTCATATAGGATTCGTAAACTGGTAAATCATTTCCAGTAAAAACATCTACAAAATCGCTTAGAGATTCAAAACGAAATAAATGTAATTCTTCCGCAAATGTAAAAGACACATTAATTAATAAACATAAAAAAAACACTTTAATTTTCATTGTTTACTCCTTCAGTTATTATAAGTTTAAATAAATCGAAACGTAAAAGGGTATTAGCTCGAGAGTCATTATACAAGTGTTTTCGCACACCACTCGTATCATTTATTTTTAAGTTCATTAGTTTTTCACTCTCAATATCAACAAAAACAGCACCATGATTTATATTTACTGTATGATCATAAGTTACAGTTCCAGTTTTATCTGTTGTTTCCAGTCGTCCTGTAATAAAATATCCGTCGTTAAAATTTTCTGTTATGCTTATTGCTGCTATTAGATCAATATCATTACCGCTTAAAGGAATTATAGAGCACCTAAATTCCACAGATTTATCTGTTATCCCGGCGCTTTTTAACAATGCGTTTATTAAAGACGCCCCTGCCGCTGGTGTTAATAAATTTTTATCAGTAAATAGTCCTTTCTCTATCGCAAGATCATTTGCATCATCTAAAGTAAATGGTGAACCTGCAATAGCAGAAGCAATCCGTGTATATGCTGTTAATACACAACCAACATTAGCAATGTATTCTTCGCCTGTCCCCAATTTGGCACTTGATGAGCTCATGAAAATTGAACTATTAGCATCTAATACCTCTTTTCCATCCGGATCCGTATACTTTACCGGATTATTCCCCGCATAGTGATACACACTCAGGTTTACTGCGTTATATATCCCACCTTCACCAACACCGGATCCTGCCATGTAGTCCGTTACTGCCGGGTCCCCGCTTAGCCACCTACAATACTTTGGATCCATGTATCTAGCCCCATAATAATACAGTCTTGTCTCCGGGTCAAGTTCTTTTCCTGTGAATTTGTACGGCAGAAATGCTAGCCCTGTATTGCTTGTCTTTTCAACCCAAGTAGTCTCTTTCGCAAATATACGGGCATCTGCGTTGTCGCTACGTCAAAAATATTCCTTACCGTACATTAAGTACGTCTGCGGTTATTTTTGACTTGCTCCTAGCATCTACCTCGCCTATTTCCGAAAGGCATTAGTTTTTATTATACTTTTTGTTTCATTATATTTTTTTTATTTTAATATGCACGGAGAAATGCACAAATATTGCTTGTAATATTCTTCTTGGTATGTCGGGTCTTTTACACTATTGAGTTTTGTAACAATACGGGTTTCACCGAGGTAGATGTTCTTTGCAGTTTGTCCACCATAGATAGA
>JAAYNX010000031.1 GCA_012520615.1 Clostridiaceae bacterium
AGCCGAGCAATGTAATGTGACATAATTATTTGCGATGGCGTAGTCATTATGTGTTATGATTAGTGTAGGCACACATGCGAATGCACGACCTCGTACGAGAGGCTTGTCGTGTATGAGTCGTGTGACATGCGTACCATTAAAAGGAGATAGTTATGAAAGCGTGGTTAAAGAAATATCAACGGTTGGTTATTGTGACGGCAGTGATGGTTGTACTGTCGGTGGTGCTCTACTTCGTACTACCTGACATCCAAACACTGCAGGTGTTCTTCAAGGATAAAGGAGTGTGGACAATCCCGCTCTTTATTGTTGTGCAAGTACTTGTTACAAGTCTGCTTTGCTTTGTACCGGGGACTAGTGCTGGCTTCATTGCTCTCGCTGTGGTTGTCTTTAACATGTATCACCCGGTCGTGATTTTTCTTATCGCAGTGACGGGCGTTGCGCTCTCGAGTAAGATGCTTTATTTCCTAGGAAGGTTCGGTGGGGTTGCCGTTGCTTACAAACTGGTCGGTGAAGAGGACACGCATAAAGCCCAACGGCTCCTCAACCAAAAGGCGAAGGTGTTTCTTCCGCTTATGTATATGCTCCCTGTGTTCCCTGACGATGCCTTGTGTATGGTCGCTGGAGTCAGTCGGCTCAATGTCTGGTATCATACATTGATTGTCGTGGTGTTCCGTGGTATCGGTGTGGCGACGATTGTTTTCCTTGGGTCAGATTTTCTCGGATATGCGACCTTCCGTCTGATTGATTGGTTCGTCTTTATCTCGGTATGTATCTTCTGGTTAATTTTGTTATTTTTTATGGGGTATTTGCTTGACAAAAGAATCAATAAATAGTAGAATAAAAGTAGGAGATAGGTAGTTACTTACTGTAAGATACCTCTTATATAAACTAAGCTCCAAAAAATAAAGTCAAGTCAAAATCTACTCAACTCTACCTATCTCCACCACAGAAACAGATGCAGGCAATCCTGCGAAAAATTAGAAAGGAGAATGTTTTTATGGCAAATCCAAAAGGACCTACGTTGATAAACAAACGTGGGCGAGAATTTTTAGCCGCGGCTCGTGCAAAGTATGCGAAAGTCGACGGCAACCCTGTTCAATGGTATCTGACTCTCGAAGACGGATACGAACTGCTTTGTGGGATAATGATTAAAGACGGTGCGATCTTACACGTCTTTACAGGAACTACACTTATGATGGTCTCAACTGTGATTGAATCTTATCTTGCGGGGCGTAGTTATGGGATTTAATAATTATCTAACAAGCTTTAAAGCACAGATTCGGAAACATGTACGTGATGTGTATCAGTTCCGCGATACACGGTCGTTAACGCAACAAGAGGTGAAAGCGTTTGTAGCAGAAATGCTCTCCAGCGCCGTACCAATACCACAAGAGACAGTTGATTGGTTACGACACATGTTCGCCTATGTCCAAGACCGTGATGAAATGCTTGTCTATGACAACACGAGTGGGTTGTGGCACTTCAGTGAAAGCGACCACGCCATTCGGAACATACTGACGGACTACTTCACGATGATTGCTGAAGAAGCTACTAACGCTAATGATGTCGTGTTCCTAGAATACGCTAAGTCATTCTTCGGGGTATCACGAATCCCCTTACTTGCTACACGCTTAAAGACAAGTATCTCGTTCCTCGAACGTAAGAGTCACGATATCTACGAAAGAGTTGGACACTTACGCTACTTCCGCACAACGAACGGTAAGCGTGCCCTCATTGATCTGAGTAAGCCGTCGTATAACCTACGCGTCGCTCCATTTAGCGAAACCCAAGAGATGAAACTTATGCACATCTCTCCAGTGCCGATATCTATCACAGATGAGGAGCCGACACTGTGGCTTAGTTTGATTGAAGAATATATGATGCACGATCCTGCGCGGATTGAATACTTCCATAAGGTACTTGCTTACATGATGAGTCCTTACAACTACAACCAAGCATACATCTACTTCCTCGGCGACGGACGTAACGGTAAAGGGACAATCACGAAAGTCTTACAAGACATCCTCGGACCTTACACAGTACGGATGAATGCAGACTTGCTTAATGCGAACCCTCCGAGTTCGTTCAAGAAAGACGATGCGTTGGCAGCGAGTGAGGGACGCAGCCTGTTAGTGTTTAATGAAATTGACGAACGCATGGTCGCTAGTACACAGAATTTAAAAGACATCACAGAAGGTGGACGTGATGAATATGGAAACAAGATAATGACGGTTGTACGCCCGGCGTATAAACCGAACTATGAGATTAATATATGCGGCATACCGCTTATCATTGCTAATAACTTACTTAACTTTAGTGACTGGTCGCTGATTGAACCAATCTTCAAACGGTTGGTGTTAGTGCCGTTCGACTATAAAATCCAAGTTGAAGACCCAACAATCCTTAATCGTTTAGCAGAAGAATACCCTAAAATACAAGCGTGGCTCTATATGAACTACTTCAAGCATAAAGGGATACTCATCAAAAACGAACCTAAACCGACAAACGTCTTAATGGCATTTAACCAATACCGTAAAGATAGCGACATCTTACAAATGTTCTGGGACGAGTGCATCGAACAGACAGGGGTGCCGACTGATATGATTCTGCGCGGCGATATTTATCGGATGTATGTACAGTTCTGCAAGGCTAACGGGCGTAAACCGATCCGCAATAAAGGGACAAACGGATTTCATAACCTTAGTGAGAAGTTCTTTAAACAACATACCCTCGTTATGCGTAACGGAAGTTACTATCTCACCGGGGTTACGCAGACGCAGTACTACTTAACGGATGTTTTGAAGAGTTAAGTTATGCATATCGCGTTATTAAATCTCGGATTTATCCAGAGAGCGGACAAGTCCTATGTCCACGGTGAACTTGGGTTCGTAGTTGAAATAAGAAATAAAGAAATAGTGATTGAGATTGAAGGTAAGAGTA
>JAAYNX010000149.1 GCA_012520615.1 Clostridiaceae bacterium
TGCAAACCATTTTTATCAATACTTATTAAATTACTTGCTTGGTCATAAGAATAAGAATGTAAGCCGGCATCTGGGTGTGTTCTACTTGTTTTCCTGCCTAACATATCGTAAGTATAACTGGTCTGTAGATTATCAGGGTCGGTTGTAGAGAGTGTTTGCCCTAGCTGGTCGTACTCCAGTATTGTACTGCCAACACTATTCGTAATTTTTGTTGGTAAATTTCTATAATCAAAATAAGAAGTTACAATATTACCCATAGCATCTATGTGCTTAGTTCTGAATTTATTTTCAGAAATATCATAAACTATGCTATCGGCAGTGCCATCAGGATATGTAGTTTTTGTAATGCGGTTTAAAATGTCGTATTGATATTGAGTTGGTGCTGTATTATCCTCGTTTCCTGTGTTAATAGATAAGTCATTTGCTGTAATTGCTTCTTCTTTAGGGTAATATTCAGCGATTTTTCTGGCATAATCATCATAAATAATCTTTCCACTTACAACACGTTTTTCCTGACCATTAATTTCCATCGTTTTCTTTGTCTGAATAATTTTCCCTAATCCATCACAAAACAAAATTGTGTTTATTGTACTATCCTCATTAAACACATCATAATGCATAGTCTTTGCCCATGCAATATCTGTATCGGTATTTCCTAATGAATATTCATATTTTATAGTAAAATCAGTTTCGTTTGGCGAAATAATTTTTATTGGTCTAGCACGCCAGTCGTATTCGTAAGTTATTGTGTTGCCATTTATGTCGGTGTTTGTAAGTGGTACTTGGAGTTTATAATCATAAGTTGCAGAACTAGTATATCCATAAACATCACTAATCTGAATTGGTAAAGAAAAAATTTGATTATCATAAATATAATTATATCTCATGCGTTGATTTGTGGCATTGTGTGGTAAAAGAACTCGGGTTATATTACCATAAACATCATAAGCATAATCAAATTCTGAAGTAATATCGTTATTATATTTTGTGATTTTTGTTAAATTTCCAGTGGTGTCATTATGTAAATAATCGGTTTTCCTAATTGTTTGCTCACCACTAACTTTTATAACAACACTTGTTTGTTTGCCAACTAAATACTGTGGCGAATATCCCATATATGTGATTGTTGCAGTAAAATTATCATCATTGTCTGTAATATCGCCTTCTTGTGTATATTTGGTTATATTGCCATATTGTCCATATTCAAATGATTCATTAGTTATTATTTGTGGTTCTGTTTGTGTTTCATAATATTTTCTAACTTGCTCACTTAAAGCTGGGAATGCATCACATCTACACTCATCGCTTGAAGAAATATATTGTCCATTATTTAAAGCACAAAGTCCATAAATATATTCATTTTCAATATATTTATTTCCATCTTTATCTGTAATCAAATCTTTGTATTTTAATCCTTTAAGTAAAACTTTATCGTTGTGATAATGTTCGGTAATAATTTTATATGCTTCTAATTCTTGGTCTAATGCTTTTGTTTTAACAATTTTAAATCCAAGATTTTCTCTATCAAATCTTTGATACATGCAAGAGTCGTACTCAA
>JAAYNX010000066.1 GCA_012520615.1 Clostridiaceae bacterium
ATACAGCAAATCTCGCCCTCTTCTATCTCAAGGCTGACTCCGTTCACTGCCAATATCCGCTCCTGCCCCATACGATACGCCCTATATACATCCTTTAAGGTAATTATTGCGGACATATGTATCCTCCACTTACAAAAACAGGCGCTTTTAGCTCCGGTTCTTTAAAATATATATGTTTATCCATTGGTATCTATTAAAACTCATTTAAGAGCCATAAAGCCAAGTCATTTAAAACAATATCCTCACTATCACTGTCCTTTAGAAGGTTGGACATGGTTCCCCTACTATTATTAAGTTTCTGAGACAATTCTTGTCCCACAAGACGCGTATCAATAAAAATTGCCGGGAGTTGGCTGATAAGCTCTTCACATAACGCATCCGAATAGACTTCGGCAGTTTTTATTATTCCATCGTCCAACTTAAAGTATAGCTCTACTCCTCCCCAAGAGAATCTGTTTTTAAGATGGACATCAAAATCGGGAGTTTCACCGTAACACCAATCCCATGAGCTGTTTCTAACCATTGTATCCCTGAAAGCATCATCTTTAGGCCACATGTCTTTGTCATTAGACTTAATAATAATTCTTTCACAGGCTGAACCATATTCATCTGTAAAAGATTTCATAACAGCATCCTTAACTATATCTACAGTTATATCAGGCAAAATGTCTGTTAGATTAACCACACGACTTTTAACTGAGGAAACACCTTTAGCCTTAATTTTGTCATGTGATACAGTAAGATACCTTGACATCTTTTCCTTATCGGCTCCGATGAGAATAGTGCCATGATGAAGCGCATTTTCTCCTCTAAAACAAAAGGCGTTTCCTGAAAACTTTTTGTCTTCAATGGTCATGTCATTTCGCCCGCTTATGACAGCATCTATACCTAAACTTTTAAGCCCGTTAATTATAACACCGCATTGACGGCCTACATCATATGTATCCCTGTTTACAATAAACGAGAAGTTTAGATTCCCAATATCATGGAAAACCGCTCCACCGCCTGATATTCTGCGGGCTAACCGTATATTATCCTCCTCCATCAATGAGAGGTTACACTCTGTCCATGGATTTTGATTTCTTCCGATAACTACTGTGTCTTTATTCTGCCAAAGAAAAAGCAAAACTCCGTTTTTCGGTTGATTAATAAGAAAGTGTTCTTCCAAAGCTAGATTAATCCAAGGATTCTGAATATCTGTAGTAATTATTTTTACTTGTCTGCTCATCTAGTGCTCCTTTTTAACGTTGTACAGTAAAAGTTTAACTTATTTATATCATATTGTTAAATAAATATCTATTAAAAATTGTCATGATATTTCCCTCGTAAACGGTGTAGCGACCTTCAGCAGTAGCTTGCTACCAATCAGCCTTCGCTTTTGCTCGTCTTCTTGGGCAAGCCTTGCATGGGTGCTACTACCATTTCCTTTCGTCGCTTCGCTCCTCGTAAACGGTGTAGCGACCTTCAAAAGGTTGGCTTCTTTATACCATATTGTTGATTGCTAATCAATTACAAAAACGTCATGGAAAAAGCTACCTCTAATAATAGACGTAGCCCTTTCGTTTAGGTTCAGATTTTATGAAAATATTTTAAGAATTATTTTTTCCACCTCAAAACCGGTGTTCTGGCCGCCTTTACTTCATCCAGCCTAGAAACGTAGGTTGTCTTAGGAGCATTTTTTAAACTTTCAGGGTCATCCTGCGCCTTAATGGCTATCCTGCGCATAATTTCAATAAAAGCGTCCAAGGTTTCAGGGCTCTCGGTTTCGGTAGGCTCAATCATCATAGCTTCATGCACAATAAGAGGGAAATATATAGTCGGTGGGTGAATTCCTTCATCCAGCAGATTTTTTGCGATTTCTAAAGCAGTAATACCATTTTTCGCCTGTCTTTGCGCCGACAAAACAAATTCATGCATACAAATTCTATTTTGCGGGATTTCATAAAGGTCCTCCAGCTTTTTTCTAATATAATTTGCATTGAGAACAGCCGCTTGTGAAGCTGTTTTTAGCCCTTGTGCCCCCATTGTTCGAATATATGAGTATGCCCTAAGAATTATTCCGAAGTTTCCATAAAAGGATTTAACCTTGCCTATTGAAAGAGGCCTTTCATAATCAAGAACATAATAATCATTTTCCTTTTCAACTAGCGGTACGGGCAAAAACGGTACAAGCTCCTTTACAACACCGATAGGCCCGGAACCCGGCCCTCCTCCTCCATGTGGAGTTGAAAAGGTTTTGTGAAGGTTTAAATGAGCAATATCAAAGCCCATATCACCGGGTCGCGCAATCCCCATTATTGCGTTCATATTGGCCCCATCATAATAAAGAAGGCCGCCGCATTCATGGACCATCTTTGATATTTGCAGAATATCCTCCTCAAAAAGACCCAAGGTATTAGGATTAGTCAGCATAAGCCCCGCCACAGTATCATCCAGAATATCCTCTAAGGCCTTAATATCCACGCATCCTTTGTCATCGGATGGAATATGGACAACCTCGAAACCGGCGAGAGCTGCTGATGCAGGGTTTGTTCCGTGGGAAGAATCGGGAACAATAATTTTTATACGCTTACTATCAAGTCGGTACATGTGATACGCCTTAATTATCATAAGACCGGTCATTTCTCCTTGAGCTCCCGCAGCCGGTTGGAGAGTAACTCTTTCCATTCCGAGAATCTCAGACAAATACTTGTCCATCCGATATAGAATCTCCAAATTGCCTTGAGCACTTAAAGGATTCTGAAGAGGATGCATTTGTGCGATTCCTTCCATTGACGCAATATCCTCATTTATCTTAGGATTGTATTTCATGGTACAAGAACCCAAAGGATAGAATCCCGAATCAACTCCATAATTTCTTTTTGATAGATTGGTATAGTGGCGAATAACATCAACTTCTGACAGCTCAGGTATCTCAGGATCAGCTTTTCGTAGCATTTGGCCGGCGAATAATTCTTCCGGATTCACTACCGGAACATCGTTTTCGGGAAGAGAATATCCGATTCGGCCTTCCACTGATTTTTCAAATATCAGCCTTTCATCCCTCATCATTTATAATCCCTCCCTGGCATATTCTAGCTACCTTATTTACAAAATTATCAATCTCTTTTTTAGACCTTTTTTCTGTTACGGCAACAAGCCAGCACCCTTCAAGTTCAGGATATTCAGAAGTCAAATCATAGCCACCTATAATATTTTCAGTTAATAGCTCCTCATTTAAAATATCCGGTTTGATTTTGGGTTTTACAACAAACTCTCTAAAGAAGGGGGCATCAAAAATCCTTGAAACATTTAAGGTTTTAAGAAGGGAATTATACGTGTAATGGGCTTTGCTAATACATTGGCTAGCCACTTCTTTAAGACCTTCCTTCCCCATCAGGGAAAGATAAGTAGTTGCGGCAAGAGCACACAATGCCTGATTGGTACAAACATTTGAAGTGGCTTTTTCCCGTCTTATATGCTGTTCTCTGGCTTGAAGAGTAAGAACAAATCCACGTCTGCCTTCTGAATCGGTAGTTTCACCCACAATTCTTCCGGGCATACGTCTGATAAAAGGACTTTTAACAGCAAAGTAGCCCAAAAGCGGCCCTCCGTAATTCATAGGATTACCGAGAGGTTGAGCTTCACCTACAACGATATCGGCTCCTAACGCTCCGGGAGACTCAAACACACCCAAAGAAATAGGATCACATACTGCAATCAGTAGTGCATCAACCTCTTGAGCTTTTTGGGAAACAGCTTTAATATCCTCAACAATACCAAAGAAGTTAGGAGATTGAACCACAATTGCAGCTGTGTTTTTATTAATATTACTCTTCAAAAATTCAAAATTAATTGTGCCGTTTTCCCCGTTAGAATTGTTCTCGTCTTTATTGAAGTCTATCTCTTTGATTGCTATACCAGAATACCT
Organism: Clostridiaceae bacterium; assembly: GCA_012520615.1. Classification (GTDB taxonomy): domain Bacteria; phylum Bacillota; class Clostridia; order DSM-8532; family DSM-8532; genus DTU059. The sequence goes on from JAAYNX010000066.1 coordinate 3,911, forward strand.
AAGCCCTGAATATAGCACCTTTCTATACTCAGGATTCACACTTCTGGCTATTAATACTTCCTTGCGCCCGTTATATCTGCTTGCTAAAAGAACTGCTTCATACAAAGCTGTCGCACCATCGTAGAGGGAAGCGTTGGCAGCATCCATGCCTGTGAGCTCTGCTATCATTGTCTGAAATTCGAATATCGACTGAAGCACACCCTGACTTATCTCGGGCTGATAAGGCGTATAGGCTGTATAGAATTCCTGCCTGGATATAATATGTTTTACTGCTGACGGAATAATATGATCATAGATTCCCGCACCCAGAAAACACGAGTTCCAACCGGCATCAAAATTCTGCTGTGCCAGTGTATTCATATGCTTTTTCAACTCATGTTCCGATAGGGGTGTCGGAAGGTTTAAGTCATCCTTTAGCCTAAGCTCCTCGGGTATTGCCAAAAAGAGCTCATCTAAAGACTTGACTCCCACAGTGGAAAGCATTGCCTCCTGCTGTTGTGTTGTCATGGGAATGTAAGATGACTTCAATTTACTCACTCTCCCTTAGTTAATTCCTCATATTGAGTAGGACTTAAAAGATCGCTAAGGTCATCTGCATTTTCAAAGCTCATAATTGCAATATAATTCTCATAGGGGCTTTCATTAATCAGTTCAGGGTTGTCGGCTAAGGCTTGATTAATCTCGACAACTGTACCCGAAATAGGGGCAAAAATGTCAGATGCAGCTTTAACCGATTCCACTACACTTAAGACCTCACCTTTAGATAATGCTTTGCCCTCTTTTGGTATTTCAACATATACGATACTGCCGAGTGAATCTTGAGCATAGTCAGTAATTCCGATATATGCGCGATCTCCTTCAATACGTACCCATTCGTGGTCTTTTGAATAATATAGTCCTTCCCTGATTTCCATAAAAAACATCCTCCTGACAAATTTCATATTATTATTTTGTAATCCATATCTTTTAAGAAACTTACAAATTAATATTAGTCATTATAAAAGCGGCAAGAATTGCTTACACCTTATATTTCTTTTTGTAAAAAGGTTTCGGAACAATTACTGCCTTGCATTTTCGTTCACGAATCACAATCTCTATAATATCTCCGTTTGCTAAATTGGTATCATCCAGTAATGCCAATCCTCCGTTTTTGTTTAATGTAGGAAGAAGGCCGCCGCTGGTAACGTAACCAATCTTGTTTCCGTCTTTTACAACATCATAGCCATTGCGTGGTATACCTCTATCAATCATTTCAAAACCGTACAGCTTGCGCCCTAAACCATTCTCATGCTGCTTCGACAGCACGGCTTTTCCAATATAATCATCCTTGTTAAATTTAACAAAGGTTTTTAAACCGGCCTCCAATGGAGAAATGCTTTCTGAAAGTTCATGCCCGTAAAGAGGTAACGCCGCTTCAAGCCTTAATGTATCTCTGGCACCTAAACCAGCTGGTAACACTCCTTTATCTTTGCCGGCTTCCAAGATACCGTTCCAAAGCTTTTCAGGATCTGAAGAAGAATTCGGAAGCCATAAATATATTTCAAATCCGTCCTCACCTGTGTAACCTGTCCTTGATAACAGCACTTTCATCCCAAGCATCGATACCTCTTTAAAATGGTAAAACCCCGGAAGTTCTGTTTCTTCATCTAGAATTCTTTTAATTATTTCTTCAGATTCAGGCCCTTGTAGCGCAACCTGAACATATTTATCCGAAAGATTCTCCATTATAACATCTCCGGACAACTGAGACCTTATCCATTGTTCGTCTTTTTCTGTATTCCCTGCGTTGACAACTAAAAGAAGCTCTTCGTCCGAGATTTTATAGATCAATATATCATCAACTACCGTTCCGTTTTCATAGCACATGGGCGAATAAAGAATTTTGTTAGCGGGAACGGGTGCTACATCATTGGTGATAATCTTATTTATAAACTTTACTGCATCTTTACCTGTAATTAGGATTTCTCCCATATGGGAAACATCAAAAAGGCCAGCTCGTGTTCTAACTAATTGATGCTCTGCTATTATATCGGTATAGGAAACAGGAAGCTCCCATCCTCCAAAAGAAGTGAACCTGGCACCTAATGCTTTCTGACTTGAGTATAAAGGGGTTCTTTTTTCCATTATTTTATCCCTCCAGAAATAATTCTATTATATTTAACTGAATAAGGCTATATAAATCTAATTATAATTCTAAAACAATAATATAAACAGATATTGAATAAATAATTTGTTAAAAGTGAAGAAAAGCTCTGAGCAAATATTCTGCCCAGAGCTATCTAATAATCTAAATCAATATATCTGTGTTATTTAATTACACGTCTTGCGCCTAAATATTTCTCACTATAGGTAGCCAATGCTCTTGTAACTACTTTTCCCTTTGATGAGGATGCATGAATGAACATTCCATCGCCCATATAAATCCCCACATGGCCTACTGTACCGTTTTTATCTATATCCCAAAGAAGTATATCGCCTTTTCTAATCTCTGAACGTGATACTTTTGTCCCGACATTTATATAATCATAGGATGACCGGGGTAAAGTAATCCCGAATTCTGCAAAAACATATTTAGTAAAACCTGAGCAATCCGTGCCTTTTTTAGAATTGCCCGCCCATTTATATGGAACACCCAGCCATGTCTTTGCGTGAGCAATAATGTCATCGGCTAAAGTATCAGCTTCGGGGCTGGGAGGAGCTACCTCTTTACTTTCGTCTGTTCCTCTGGATGCCACAATTATTTCTTCTGATTTAGGTGCCTCGGCAACTACTTTATTTTCTTTAGGTGCTTCGACAACTACCTTATCTACTTTGTCAGCGCTATCAACAAGGTATTTAGCTAATACATAACCTTTTTTGTCGGTCCAGGTTATAATCCTTGCCCATTCGCCGATTGTCTCGTAATAAGTTACCTTGTCCCCTCTTATTATCGAAGTAACCAAGGTGCTATCTTTTGTTGGTTCTGATCTGACATTTAGTTTATTCGCATTAACATGCTTAACTACTGATTTGATTTCCGGCTTTGGCGTAGGTGCAGGCTCCGCCGTCTCCACAACTTCTGGTGCTGCCGCTAAAAGCATCGTTGCTTCTGTTTCTTGTGGATTTAAATCTGTTGAAGTAATTGCAATATCGTCTTCTGTAGTAGTATTCTGAGTTGCTAAGTCCGTTGTTTCAAGATTTGATACAGCAACAGTAGCTGGGTATTTTTCTCCGATAGGATAATCTTTTGCGCTTTCTTTAACTTTTTCTATAAATAAATTAGTTGTTTCTTCTGATATATTCCCTTGCACATTTCCGTCTACTACATCATAGGATAAAGTTGCGGAAAGAATAAAAACTGTCTGTGAGAGTAAAAAAAGCAAAATAAACAGTAAAAAGGGGTAGTTTATTTTTCGTGGAATTTCCATGAGTTCCTCCTATTTAGGCTGCCGGAGTTAGCTGACGGGTGCGGATAAATAGGTAACCCTACCATATAACATGGATTAACCCCAATTTCTTGGTTCCTCCGTTCATTCATTAGAACAACTAAGCCTCTATATTACAAGTATATGTATTTTTGTCCCTTATGCTTCGTTAATTATATCAATTGTCATAAGCCTTAGCAAGCTTTGGCATAACTTACCATAAAGATTTTTTTGAAAATATCATTTGAATAAGAGCTTACCCCTCCATTAGGTTTTACATGGAATGAGTACATTATAATCTCTATTACTTCGTACTTAAATAGTAAAAAAGCCTTAGATTTTTTACTTATATTAAGCTTACTATTCCAAATACAAAAAGATGACAAGGACATATCTAAAAACTATATATATTATTATTCACATTATAGAAAATATACGTTTTTTGTATTTTATGGATGATATAAAAAAGGGCTTGTATTCTTATGAAGACAGTGCTATACTAATATGGCACTCAAAAAATGACGTCGCGGAGTGGAGCAGTCTGGTAGCTCGTCGGGCTCATAACCCGAAGGTCGTGTGGTTCAAATCCCGCCTCCGCAACCATTGAAAACCGCTTGTTCAG
>JAAYNX010000053.1 GCA_012520615.1 Clostridiaceae bacterium
TGGTCGTTACAAAACGTTCCGCCGCGACTATCGGTTGCAAAAGGCATAAAATTATCAAGCATAATAAAAATCTACTAAATACTCCTTTCATTGTACACATATCATCTTAACTATTATTACTCCCGCAAATATAAGCAAAGGGAGCTATAATAAGTTCTCTTTTCGATACGAGTACTTTTGATGATATAACATGATGCAATATAATGTTACATTTCCTTCCAGACACGTTACATGTTTCATCCACACCAGTGATCTTTGCCCATTAGATAATTAATTATAGATTGACTAAAAGCAGAAAACCCTCATTGAGCATGAATGAATTATAATCGATTAAATCTTTGATATAAAATAAGGTTCATCCGATAAATGCGTAGTTAATAGCTAAAATAAGCTGGTATATTATACCTTTGATTACCGCTAATCAAAACGCATATGTATACCAGCTTTTTATACCACGCCTTTGGCGTTCGGGAACAAGAATGTTCCTGTGTACGATACGAAGATAATAGTATTGTTTTAAAACTGCAAACTCGTAAGGATAAACTGTGTTGTTCTGTTTGTAAGAGCAAGAATTATATTCGTTCCGGGGTTCAGATCCGCCGTGTCCGCAGTGTTCCTATTGGCAGTAAGCAAGTGATTTTAGAAATAAAAGTTCAACGTCTTGCATGTAAGGATTGCCAGAGTATCAGACAAGAACACATCCATTTTGTCACTGGCAAGCGTGCTTATAGTAACAGACTAGCCCGCTTGGTGGTGGAGCTATCCCGGGTTGGCACCATAAAAGATGTGGCTCACCACCTCCATTTGTCTTGGGATACGGTGAAGGATATTCAGAAGCGCTATTTGTATCGCAACTATAACACCCCTGACATAAGCCAGGTGCGTCATATCGGTATAGACGAGTTCGCCGTAGCCAAAGGACACATCTACAAAACAATAGTAGTGGATCTGGAAACAGGGCGAGTCATCTATATCGGGGATGGCAAAGGCAGGGGTGTCCTGGATGAGTTCTGGAAGAAGGTGACCAAGGCAGGGATACAGATAGAGGCTGTGGCAACAGACCTCTCACCAGCGTTTATCGTCGCAGTTACGACCAACCTGCCCAAAGCCACACTTGTCTTTGACCATTTCCATGTTGTCAAGCTGATGAATGACGCCCTGGATGAAATCAGGCGAGGAATCTACAGGGAAGAAAAAGATCTCAACAAACGGAAGGTTATCAAGGGGACACGCTGGCTGCTGCTTTGTAATGGCAAGGACATTTTTGACAACAAGTACAAATCCAGGTTGGACAATGCCTTAAATATGAATGAACCACTGATGAAGGCTTATTACCTGAAAGAAAGCCTACGAGAGATATGGACACAAGTCAATAAAGAACAGGCAGCTGAAGTGTTGGACAAATGGATTGAACAGGCTTACGAAGCCAAAATACCCAAGCTCACCACAATGGCTAACACCTTGAAAGCGCATAAATGGGGAATATTAGCTTGGTACGATTACCATATATCAACAGCTAAACTGGAAGGAATCAACAATAAAATCAAAACAATGAAAAGACAAGCATATGGATACAGAGACCAGAAGTTCTTTGAACTTAAAATACTAGCAATGCATGAGAAAAACTACGCATTTATCGGATGAACCTTTTTTCTTTTAATGGTACAAAGTCTCCCCATCGTTTTGTTGGTTTACAAAACTAATAAATAAAGTGGATATAGCTTGTTTTTCCTAAAA
>JAAYNX010000083.1 GCA_012520615.1 Clostridiaceae bacterium
TAGTCTAATAGAAAAGCCTTTTATGGATATACAGAAGAAAATGAAGCAGGCAAAGCTTTATACCCGTTAAAAAGAGATGCTCCCTTCATAGTATACAGATAAAAATCTGAAATTATTAAGGGAGCATTGATATCTATTGCATTCTCATTCGTTCTGCCGCCTCTGCATCTGATTTTGTCATATGTACCGTGCCGTGAGGATGCTGAGGGGGCGCATAAATAGAGTATAGCTTAAGCGGTATATTGCCTGTATTTATTATATTATGCCATTTTCCCGCTGGTATGATGATTATAAAATCATCCTCTACATTAGCTTGAAAATCCATTCTGTCCATGCTGTCACCCATCATTGCCAAGCCCTGCCCTTGCTCGATACGTATAAACTGGTCAAGGTTTGGGTGATTCTCTAATCCAATGTCCTCTCCCACGTTAATACTCATTAAGGTAAGTTGCAAGTGGTCTCCGGTCCATAAAGCTGTTCTGAAGTTAGTATTTTGCTTTGTTGCTTGTTCGATATTAACCGAAAAAGGAGCCGGCCCGTAGTCGGTCATTTGGATTTGATTTCCGTATTGGTTTGACATGTGTCTGGGATTAAATGCAGGCATATTTACACTGTATGGATACTGATAATAATTATATGGATCATAAGTATAGCTGTTAGGTTCAAAGAATAGTGGGTCTTCGTAATAAGGTGAAGAATAAGAGTTATAGTTATAGTAATTGTTCAAAAAAGTCATTCCTTTCTAAAGCTTATCCAATCTATATTATGATGCTAAATAAGTTATTGTTCTTCACAGCTATACCCAACACCTATTCTACATTTGCCTCTTTCATATATTGTTTTTTTATTTTTTGTAAAATCCGTTGTCCACGCTTTTTAGCCGCCTCTTTAGATATACCAAGCGATTTCCCAATATCAGCATATCTCATATTCTGTGCATACTTCATTTGAATAAGTGTTCGGTCCCCTTTAGTGAGAGCATCAAGAATAGAGGAAAGCCTCTGTATGTTAATCTTATTTATAAGAGAATTGCTTTTGCCTCAGGTTTAGCATAATAAACATTTTCCTCTAATAATCGTTGTAATGGGTCCGGTGAGTTCGTTATGTCATAGCAGAACCATTTCGGTACGCTAAGTTGTTTAAAGAGAAAAGGCTCCAACGCTTTTTCTGCACTTGTGTCAATAGCCATAGCCCATCTTGCTTTCATTAGTGAAAAGAAAGATGACCTCTGGAAGCACAAATCTAAAAATTCAGCAAACTTTTGTCCTTTAATCGTTTGTACTTGGCCTTCAACTTCAAAGAATTCATCTAATTCATTATCTCTTTTATGCCATTCTTGAATTAATATATACATAAGTCCTCCCACTCATAAATACCAACAGGAAGAGGGCCATCAGCAATTGATGACACCAATCCAACACCCATAGCCATAAGTGCGTAAAGTACCGATATTTTTGTTTTCAACTATATAACGTAGAAACTCCGAAAAGGGGACATTGTATAAACAGCATTCTTGGAATCAAAAAGACAAGCGGGTTTCCCATAAGGAAACCCGCTTGTCGGACAGAAATAGCATATAATATGAGTGGGATTTTGCAAAATTAATAATAATTAGACAGATGTGTATCCGCCGTCTACTTTGATATTTTGTCCAGTAATGTAGGAAGCTTCGTCACTTGCCAAGAAAATAGCGGCAGGATTCAATTCTCCTTCACGGCCATAGCGGCGGAGGGGAACAGATGCTTCCATGAATTTTGTAAAGGCCTCTGTATTTAATGTATCAGCAGTTAATTCTGTTTCAAAATAACCAGGGCTGATAGTGTTACAGGTTATATTATATTTGGCTAATTCGGCTGCGACGGCTCTGGTAAAGTTAATAACGCCACCTTTGGAAGAATGGTAAGCAACTGTATCCATAGCTGTATTACCAACTTGTCCATAAATAGAAGCGATATTAATTATTCTTCCATATTTCTTTTCAACCATGTGTTTTGCAAATGCTCTTGTAACCTTGAAAACACTAGTTAGATCTGCGCTTAGTGTAAACATCCAATCTTCATCAGTCATATCAAGTACTCCAGCATTTTTGGAGGCTCCTGCATTATTGACCAGAATATCTACTTTTCCGTAGAATTTAATAACTTCATCAGCCGCTTTATTAACAGCATTTGTATCTGTAACATCACATTGTATAGGTAGACATCTGACGCCTAAGGCTCTAATATCTTCTGCTACTTTTTCAAGCTTCTCTATTCGTCTGGCCATAATAGCCAAGTCTGCTCCTTGCTTTGCAAAACCTTTTGCCATTTGGAGCCCTAAACCTGACGACGCGCCTGTAACTACTGCAACTCTTCCATGTAAATCAAACATAAAAATTACCCCCTGATGTATAATAAATTTTGATTGTTACTTTTTTCACAAGACAATTCTAGCAAAATGTTCCCTCCTTGTCAAGTATACAAAATACAGTATACATATAAAATACAAACATAAATATTACCCGATATATATTTTCCATTTGGGCAAATAATATTATCTTTCAGGAAGGAAAAGTGAAATAAATTGCAGAAACCGCTCCTGCTGTGTGCTTTTAATAATTAAACTAAAATATTATTTGGGCAGATATGTATGTGGCTTTTCGATATATTCTTTTATTTCTTCAATGGTATTAAAATTGCCCATAGCAATCATAGTTTTAGCAACAAGAGTCTCGGTGTTGAAATCACCGGCAATAATTGTTTTATCCTGTGGAAGAAGGCTTCCGACTTCGTATACGCCATACTCCACACCTTCTTCCAGACACTGGGTAGTAAGAACAACAACAATGCCTGCTTCTATAAGCTCATTGAGTTTTATGGCTATACTGTATTCGTTGTTTGGAATTCCTCCCAGACCAAAACTTTCTATAATAACACCTTCGTAGTGCTCTTTTATAAAATCAAATATATCTGTATGCATTCCGGGAATCATTTTGATAACAAGAATACGATCATTGTATTTTCTTCTAATTTCGAGTGGATCGAACTTTTCTTTTTGCAGGAATTGATCTAGTATACGAGTTTCATATTTAACCTTATGATGCTTAATTTGAGCAACTACCGGAAAATTTACGCTCTCAAAGGCATCATAAGATCTGGTTTTTATTTTGGTTGCCCTAGTTCCTGCGATAAGGTCTCCGTCAAAGCATATGAAAACACCTGAGATACTTTCCATAGCAAAATAAACGGCCTCGGTAAGATTTTGTATACCATCTGTATATGCTTCGGTAATAGGATACTGAGAGCCTGTTATTATAACCGGTTTATTAAGGTTATAAAAAATATATGTCAAGGCGGCGGCTGTGTAGGCCATGGTATCCGTCCCGTGGGTAATTACAAAGCCATCAAAGAGCTCATAATTTTGTTTAATATGATTTGCGATAATAAACCATTTATCCGGGGTCATATTGGTGCTGTCTATATTCATTATAGTCGTGCCCTCAAGCGAACAAATATCTTTTGGGATATTAATAAGCTTTACAAGCTCATCAATTGTAAGCTCGGGCCTTAGTCCAAGATCATGTTTTTTTGATGCGATAGTGCCCCCGGTTCCAACTATTAGAATTCTTTTCATAAGTACCTCTATTTTTGTCCGATAATGAACCGCTGTACGCTAATTTGTTAATTACTATTTTAGCATAAACAAAGGTTTTTTACTTATTTTCTACATATCTAATAATATCATTTGGCAATAATAGTTTCAGCAATATTTTTTTCGTTTCAGGTAAAAATAAGATACTAATATCTGCATAAACGATTTCATTATGAATGCTAACGGGTGAATTATGATAAAAGCTAAATCAGGGAAAAGCCCTGAAGACAATAATATGAAAGAAAAGGAAGAGCTAAAAAAATCCATCGAAGATAACGTCAATCTTTTTAAACGTATCTTTCAAGGGGATGATACTGTTACCGTAAGATATTTTGCTAATCAGGAGCAAGGCAAAATAAAGTTTTGCATTATTTATATTGACGGTATGGTAGATGTGGAAACAGCCAACAGAAACATTATTCAGCCGATAGTTCAAAGTACCTTTCCAAAGAATTTTGAAGGAAATATGGACGTGATTTTGGAGCAGGTAGTATTATCGAACCATGCCGAAAAAATTTGCAATGTAGATGAGCTTGTAATGAGAATTATACGTGGTGAAAGCGTATTATTAATGGATAAAAGCGATGAAGCTCTTGTTATATGTACAAAGGGATGGAAATCGAGGTCAATTAATGAGCCAGAAAATGAAAAGGCCCAAAGAGGCTCCAGAGAAGGTTTTGTTGAACCGATTTTAGTAAACTTATCCATGATTCGAAGGAAACTGGCAACTCCTAATTTGAAGATTAAAAATATGGTTTTAGGGAAAGAATCCAAGACCAATGTGTGTGTTTGCTATTTAGAGAACATAGTAAATAAGCAGATTCTTAATGAATTGTTTGATAGATTAAATAATATTAACAATGATAGCATTTTGGCATCGGGATATATCTCCGAGCTGATAGAAGATAGCCCTTACTCTCTCTTTGATAAAATTGGAAGCACCGAAAAACCAGATGTTGCTGCAGCGCAATTGCTTGAGGGGCGTATTGTTGTTGTGGTGGACGGAACTCCTACGGTGCTAACTGTGCCTTTCTTATTTGAGGAATATTTTAAAGCCCAGGATGACTACTATATTAATTTTTATTACTCAACAATAAGCAGAATTCTTAGGCTAATAAGCTTTATTATTACGATTATAGCACCTGCTTTTTATGTGGCTATTATGACATTCCATCAGGAGATGATTCCATCTCCTCTGCTCTATAGTTTATCAGCAGCAAGGGAAGGAGTGCCCTTTCCTACTATTGTAGAAACAATAGGATTGCTTTTTGTTTTCGAGATCTTAAGAGAAGCTGGATTAAGAATTCCCATTCAAGTCGGACAAGCCCTTAGCATTTTAGGCGCACTGGTTCTAGGTTCGGCTGCGGTTGAGGCCAGAATTGTAAGTGCCCCTGTTATTATAACTGTCAGCCTTTCTGGTCTAACAGGCCTTATGACGATAAAAATAAAAGGACCTGTTATAACATTAAGGTTTGTTATGGTATTGCTTGCTAGTTTTTTGGGACTTTACGGCTTGGTTTTCGGCATTATGGGAATAGTACTTCATCTTTGTTCATTAAGATCATTTGGTGTACCCTACCTATTGGCTTTTACCTCTCTAAAAACAGAAGATATCAAGGACACCGTTATGCGGCCTCCGATTTGGTTTATTAAAAAGCGGCCTGCATTTATCTCGGGAAAGAATAAAGTGAGAATGAGTGAAAAGGATAAATAAATGAAAAAGCTTTATGTATTAATAAATGTTTTCATACTTATGCTCCTTGCTACAGCTTGCTGGAATTATAGGGAAGTTGAACAATTGACCATTGTAGCTGGCTTTGCTATTGATAAGACTTTCGATGGGAAGTATTTGTTAACCTTTGAGATTGTTGATTTGCATGAAGCTAAAGGAGAAGGCAAAGTGAAATCGGTACTGGTTGAATCAGAGGGCGAAACCCTTATGAACGCAATCCGAAACTCAATAGGTAAAAATTTTCCCAAGTTGTATTTCGGGCATACAACGGTAATTATTATATGCCAAGAAGTGGCTCAGGAAGGGGTGTTAAAAGTAATCGACTTTATGGTCAGAGATGCCGAACCCAGATTGAATTTGAACCTTTTTGTTTCTATGGATACCAAAGCAGGAGATATATTAAAAACTAAAGTACTAACTTCAGAAATTGTTTCAGAAGAACTAACTAATATATTAGATGAACAAAAAAACCTTGCCAAAGCGTTACCGATTCCGGTGCATAAATTTATACATGCGTTGGTAGAGGAGGGTATCTCAGGCATTATGAATTCCGTTTGCATCGAAGTTAATAATGAAGAAAAAATTGCCAAGTTATGTGGGACAGCAGTTTTTAAAGAAGATAAGTTTCAGGGGTTTATAGATGAAGAAGAAACCTATGCTTTAAGCTTTATCTTAGATGAGGTAAAAGGCGGGATTATTGTGGTAGATGTAGGGTCGGGACCTGAAGAAGAAAAAATATCTTTAGAGATACTAAAAAGCAGTACAAAGATAGAACCTGTATACGAGGATAATAAGCTATCAATAAAAGTATCAATTGATACAAAGGTTGTTATTGCTGAAAATGGTTCAAAAAAAAATTACACTGATAAAGAAGGCAGGGAAGAATTAATAAAGCTTGCAGAAGAGCAATTGAAAAAGAAAATTGAAAGTATAATTGAAAAAATACAAAAAGAGTTCGGAGCGGACATTTTCGGGTTTGGCAATAAGTTTTATAAGGAGCTTCCAAAGGTATGGAAGGAAAAAAGAAATGAATGGAATGAGATTTTTAAGGATTTGGAAGTAACAATCGAAACAAACATAAAAATCGAGCACACAAGCCTTTTGTCAGAACCTATTAAAATGGGGGACTAAATCATGGCAACTATTATAAGCGCAACATTCCTTATATTAATTTTTATCATACTCGACCTTGTTCCCCTATATCAAGATGAGCAATGGGTAAGCTTTTTCCTTTCAGTGAGTCTTTTTATTGTTTCTTTAATATTGGCCGTTCTTATAGGATTAAATGTTGATATTCCCAGTCCAGCTGAGTATATAGAAAAAATAATTACTTTTATTTATGGGCTGGAATGAACAATGGAGGAAGTGTTTTATTGGAGAAGGAAGTTATAAGTCAAAAACAGGCCATTATCATAGTGGCGACTTTTATTATAGGCAGCTCTACCATTCTAGGATCCGGAGCAAAAGCAAAACAGGATGTATGGCTAGCCATCATTATCGCTATGCTAATGGTAAGCTTGATATTTTTTGTCTATGGGAGGATTACTAAACTTTTCCCGGGAAAAAATATATATGAAATACTAGACTTCCTTTTTGGAAAAGTATTCGGAAAAATATTATCGCTGACTTTCTTATTATATGCTTTTAGTTTGGGAGCTCTTGTAGTTAGAGATTTCACCGAGTTTGCTAGAATCGTTTCCTTACCGGAGACCCCAGCTTGCATATTTGCTCTTTCATTTATTGTTATTGTGATATGGGCAGTTAGAGGTGGCATAGAGTTGCTGGGCAGATTCCTTGCTATTTTTTTTCCTTTATTTATTTTAATGATAGTTGCAATTACTGTTTTATCAATACCGCTTTTTAATTTCGATAATTTAAAACCTTTTTTGTATGATGGTATAAAACCTGTATTAATCGATTCCTTCAACATTTTTACCTTTCCCTATGCCGAGGTGGTAGTATTTTTATGTTTAATGGGAAGCTTAAGAAAAGGTAGTAGTGTATATAAAGTATATTATGCTTCGCTTTTAATAGCAGGTACTACATTAATAATTATTGCAGTGAGATCAGTTTTAGTTTTAGGCATACCTAACAAAATGATACAGAATTTTGCTTCCTTTACATCGACCCGATTAATTCGATTAGGAACTTTTCTTCAAAGAATAGAGGCCTCCATAGCCATAATATTCATGATAAGCGGATTCGCAAAAACTGCTGTCTGCCTGTACACGGCAACGAAAGGGTTAGCTCATTTATTTAATATTAAAGTTTACCATAGGCTGGCATCTTCTGTGGGTATATTAATGGCATTGTATTCAATAATTATGCATGAAAATACGGCAAAAATGATTGAATGGACTAAAAAGATATACCCTTATTATGCCATTCCTTACCAGATTATTATTCCTATAATAGTCTGGATAATTGCAGAAATTAAAACTAGGATGTCAAACAAGAATAATACAACCAAAGTTGAAGACGAAGGCACAGGTGATACTGCCAATACTGCGTTGCCCGAATCAAACAATTCATAAGCATTAAATTTACTTAGCAAGTATTGGGGCTGCCATGCGGTGCTTTTCTCAAAACAGGGCAAAAGGTCATTTTACAACATAGAAATAAAAACATGTAACTTCTTGTAGGCTTGTACAATATACTGATAGCGGGACGAATATTCATTCGTATATTTGTGAGCCGAAGGAGGTGATATATATGTTTAGTTGTAAAAGAATTCTATGTATCGGTACAATTGTATTGGGATTGATTCTTGTTGGGCTAGGGGCTTTCCTTTTGGCTACTGGTTTTGCCATTGATGCTATAACAATCGGGGTTATTGTGGCTGGTATACTGCTACTGGTTATTGGCTGCCTTGGGAAATGCTTAAAGATTCCTGGCCTGCTATGTTTCTTACTTACTCTAATTACACTGTTTTTGATTATAACAGGTATTTTGGCAATATTACTAGTTGGGTCATTGGTAATCGGATTGATTTTAATTGGTCTAGGTGTATTGACTCTGCTGTTTACGGTCATTTGTCTGATAAATACGTGTTGCTGTCCAAATTATGACAGACACGGTGCACCCTGTTAATCATCTAATTTACAAGTGGTAAAACTATGACAGGCGGGCTTTAATAAGCTCGCCTGATCTTTGTCAGACTGTGCCATAACTTTCTTTTGCATTGTTTTTTACCTATCGATACTTTCCGCACAGTCTGGCATGGCTTAAGATAATTCAAACATTCCTGTATAAAGCTGATAGTATTTTCCTTTATTCGCTATTAAATCATCATGATCACCACGTTCAATGATCTTTCCGTTTTCAAGCACCATAATGGCATTGGAATTACGAACAGTGGATAGCCTGTGAGCTATTACAAATACTGTTCTTCCTTCCATAAGAGTATCCATGCCTTTTTCAATTAATGCCTCGGTTCTTGTATCAATTGAGCTGGTGGCTTCATCTAGAATTAAAACAGGCGGATCAGCAACAGCAGCTCTGGCAATGGCAAGAAGCTGACGCTGCCCCTGGCTTAAATTCGTACCGTCTGCGGTAAGCACCGTGTTATAGCCTTCGGGCAGATGCTTAATAAATGAATGTGCGTTGGCAAGCTTTGCGGCTTTTATAACCTCTTCATCAGTGGCGTCAAGCTTTCCGTAGCGGATGTTTTCCATTACGGTATCGGTAAACAGGTGTGTATCCTGAAGAACCATTGAAAGCGACCTTCTAAGATCAGCCTTTTTAATTTTATTAATATTTATGCCGTCGAACCTGATTTTTCCGTCGGGAACATCATAGAAACGGTTAATAAGGTTAGTAATCGTGGTTTTCCCTGCTCCTGTGGAACCAACAAAGGCGATCTTTTGCCCGGGCTTGGCATATAAGGATATATTTTTCAAAACAATTTTATTCTCCTCGTATCCGAAGGTTACATCCTCAAATCGCACATCACCTTTGACGGGAGTATAGGTAATACTGCCATCTCCATGTGGATGTTTCCAGGCCCAAATGCCCTCTTTGCTTTCTGTTTCAACAAGCTCACAGTTAATATTGTACTGTGCTTTAACAAGTTCAACATAACCATCATCTTTTTCCGGCTCTTCATCCAGTACCTCAAAAATTCTTTCTGCTCCTGCAAGAGCACTTAAAATTGAGTTGAGCTGTTGAGACATCATTGTTATTGGATGCGAAAATGACCGGGTAAACTGTAGAAATGAAGCTATTGTGCCCAGATCAATGCCGTACCCGTTAATGGACATAATGGCTCCTATGGCTGCTGTTAACGCATACTGAAAATATGAGAGATTTCCCATAATAGGCATCAATATATTTGCAAAGGTGTGAGCATTTGTAGAGGCAACGCCAAGTTCATTATTCAGCTTATCAAAATCATCTATTATTTTTTTTTCACGGCTGAATACTTTCACAATCTTCTGACCCTCTATCATCTCTTCGATATACCCGTTTACGCGGCCTAATTCCTTTTGTTGCTTCTGAAAGTAAGTACCGCTTTTCTTCCCGAGCATCTTTATGATATTCAGCATTAAAACCAGCATCAAAATAACCAAAATAGTAAGAACAGGACTTAATACAAGCATCATGATAAAGACACCAATTATGGTAAGCGCCGATGAGAACATATTAGGAAGGCTCTGGCTAATCATTTCTCGCAGGGTATCAATATCATTGGTATATCTGCTCATAAGCTCGCCGTGGGTATGTGTATCAAAGTATTTTATAGGCAGAGATTCCATATGGGAGAATAAATCCGTTCTCATTCTTTTTAGAGTTCCGGTAGAAATATTAATCATAAATCGGGCGTAAAGATAGGATGCTAATACCCCCAGCAAATAGATTGAACCCATCAAAGTAAGTATGGAAACAAGACCCAATAAATCAGGGTTCTCCTTTCCGATAAAAGGCACAATATAATTGTTTATTACGGGTTTCAAAAAATAGGTACCTGCAATATTTGCAAGGGAGCTTATAATAATGAGCACTCCCACAAGAATAAGCCGGTATCTATATGCAGACATATATTTAAGAAGCCTTTTTAAAATTTTTCCTACGTTTTTTGGCTTAGCTATGGGCTTTCGATGTGACCTCGGTCCCGACATACTTATGCAACTCCCTTCTGCTGTGATTCGTAAACTTCACGATAGATGGAATTTGTGGCCAAAAGTTCATCGTGGGTGCCTATGGCATCAATTTTTCCATCATCCATCACGATGATTTTATCAGCGTCGCAAACCGAAGAAATACGCTGAGCTATAATAATAGTAGTTGTGTTCGAAATTTTTTGTGTAAAAGCCTGCCGGATTTTGCTGTCAGTAGCCGTGTCAACTGCGCTGGTACTGTCATCGAGTATAAGTATTTTCGGTTTTTTAAGCAGAGCTCTGGCAATAGTCAAGCGCTGCTTTTGACCTCCTGAAACATTTACTCCTCCTTGGCCTAATTGTGTCTCAAAGCCATCGGGAAATGACACGATAAAATCATATGCCTGAGCCGCTTTACAGGCCTCAATTATTTCTTCGTCAGTAGCGTTTTCATTACCCCACTTTAAGTTTTCCTTTATAGTTCCGGAGAAAAGGACATTCTTTTGAAGCACCATAGCAACAGCATCTCTTAACGTATCAAGTTTATAATCTCTGACATCATGTCTGCCAACCAGTATTTTTCCGTCCATTACATCGTACAGCCTTGGTATAAGCTGAACCAGCGTTGTCTTTGCAGAGCCTGTGCCGCCGATAATACCGATAGTCTCACCGGATTTTATTTCAAAATCTATATCGCATAAAGTTAAATTGTCCTTATTCTTGCTATAGCTAAAATTGACATTTTTAAATACAACTGACCCATCTTCCACGGTGAGATTATTATCAGATGTGTTATCTTTGATATCAATTTCTTCGTCAATTACCTCGGTAATACGAGTTAAAGAGGCTCTGGATATAACAATCATAACAAAGGCCATAGTAATCATCATAAGCGAAACTAATATTTGCGTTACATAGCCTATAAAACTCATAAGCTCACCGGTAAGCATTTCACCTCTTATTATCATGTTGCCGCCAAACCATGAAATTGCAATCATACAGCCATACATTACAAATTGCATCAGAGGCATACCCAAAACCATTATTTTTTCGGCTTTCAATTGTGCCAAACGAACAGCCTCAGCGGCCTGCCTGAATTTCTCATTCTCATGATTTTCGCGCACAAAAGCCTTAACAACACGAATTCCTATAAGATTCTCCTGAACCATAGCATTCAGGTTATCATATTTCTTCAGCATTGCTCTAAAAAGCGGGAAAGCTCGGGTTCCGATAAGGTAAAGAGCTGTGCTTAATAGAGGAATAGCTACCAAAAATATAATACAAAGTCTGGGGTTTATAGTATAGGCCATGAATGTTGCACTAATGAGCATAATAGGTGCCCTGACCAACATTCTTATTGATACCTGGAAAGCCGTCTGAGCATGGTTAATGTCAGTGGTCAACCTAGTAATAAGTGAGGCAGTGCTAAACCGGTCTAAATTTGCAAAAGAGAACATCTGTATTTTTTCAAACAGAGTTCTTCTAAGGCCTTTAGCAAAACCCACGCTGGCTGTGGCGGCGAACTTCCCTGCCAGAACGCCGAACAATAAAGAAAACAATGCCATTAATACCATCAATGCACCGATTTTCAGTATATAATTAACATCGCCATTTTGAATTCCAACGTCTATAATCTTTGCCATAAGAAAAGGTATGAATATTTCAAGTATTACCTCAATAATTACGAAAAGAGGTGTATATACAGCGTGTTTTTTATACTCACCCAAGCTAGGCAGAAGCTTTTTAATCATTAAGGTTCCTCCTTTTTGCCTTAAGCATAAGCGTACTTAAAAGGGAAATATCATCATAGTGTTTTTTAGTATATCACAACGTACTGTTGGATTCCCCACAAATTTTCATCAAACTGTCTTCTACTTCTTTCAAAACTATACTGCTTGATGTATCTTATTATATGATAGAATAAAACATATAAATATGTAATGGTGGGATATAGAATGAATATCGGTTTTTTCGATTCCGGTATTGGTGGATTATCGGTGCTCCGAGAGGCACTTACACTTTTGCCGAACGAAAATTATATATATTATGCTGATTCTGACAATGCGCCTTATGGAACAAAAACCAAAGAAGAAGTTAAGAAGCTTACTTTCGATGCAGTTAAACTCCTCGATGAGAGGAAAATTAAAGCTCTTGTTATAGCTTGCAATACTGCTACTAGTGCTGCCGTGCGTGATTTAAGGGAAGTATACGGTTTCCCGGTAATAGGTATGGAACCTGCCGTAAAGCCTGCTGTTGAAAAAAACAATAATGGGGGTAAGCGTGTACTTGTTCTGGCAACAGCCCTAACTCTCAAAGAAGAAAAATTCCAAAACCTTGTATCAAGGTTTGATGCCGGGCACATTGTTGATATGCTCCCCGCTCCAAAGCTTGTGGAATTTGCTGAAAAGTATATTTTTAGCGGCCCCGATGTATCGGAATATATTAAAGAGATTATGCCCCAAAACATCAATCAATATGGTACGCTGGTACTTGGTTGCACTCACTTCCCACTGTTTAGAGAAGCGTTGGAAGAAAGCATACCAAAAAATATTGATATTATCGATGGTAATAAAGGAACAGTGAATCACCTGATAGATATATTAAAGAATAATGATTTATTAAGCCAGTCAAACCAAAAGGGTAGCGTGACCTTTTACAAGTCCGGGGTAGAGGTAAAAGACCACATTACACTTAGTAATTACGAAAAAATTCTCTATGGTTCTTCGGCTCTATAGCTTATAAACATACTTTTTAAACATATCCCCCCGAATTTCAAAATTCTCATACTGGTCCCAAGAAGCGCATGCAGGACTAAGAAGAATAACATCGCCCGGACGGGAGGAATCAAAGGCCGCATTTGTAGCTTCCTCAAGTGTTTCAAAAGCCTTACAGGGGATGTTACACTCTTGGGAAAAATCATTTATTCTTTCTTTCGTTTGACCATACGCCACAATCAGCTTAACATTCTTTAAGTAAGACTTTAGCCCTTCAAAGCTATGGCCTCTGTCTAATCCGCCCAACATCAATGTTATAGGCTTTTCAAAAGAGGATAGGGCGGTTTGGGTTGAAGTAATATTTGTAGATTTTGAATCATTGTAAAAATCTATATTATTTATTGTTGTTACATATTCGAGCCTGTGCTCTACGCCGCCAAAGGTTTTTAGAACATTAACCATGCTTTGGTTATCAACGTCGAATTTCTTGACAACTGCAATTGCTGCCATGACATTCTCATAATTGTGGTTCCCCTTTAGTTTAATTTCATCAAGGGCTATTATTCTGTCGTTTTTATAATATATATAGCCATCGACTATGGAGCAGCCATTTTCAATTTTTTGATGTGAGGAAAAGTACTTTTTCTCCGATTTTATGTCTTTGGCAAGCTCTAGGGATTCATTATCATCGTAATTTAAAATTGCGATATCCTGCTCAGTATGGTGATTGAATATTCTCTTTTTCATATTCTTGTAAGCTTCGTAAGAGCCGTGAAAGTCAATGTGGGCCTCGGATATATTCGTCAGTACCGATATATTTGTTTTAAACTCAATTACATTGCATAACTGGTGGTCGGATACCTCCATAACAGCTATATCCCCAGCCTTTAAAACAGGGATAAAAGAACACACGGGAAACCCTATATTACCCATTAAATAAGCATTTTTAGAGGCTTCCTTTAATAGCTTATAAATTATTGTGGTTGTGGTAGTTTTGCCGTTAGTGCCTGTTACACCTATTATATTAAGCCCTTTTGGAAAATACCTATAAGCCAGTTCTAATTCATTTATAACAGGGATGGATAATTCATTGGCCTTCTTCACATAAAAATGATTATTAGATATTCCCGGATTTTTAACAAGCAGATCAAAGGTATTATCAAAAATATCCTCGGGATGGCTGCCCAGAACAAGCTTGACACCTATTGATTCTAATTCTGTCATATGTTCAGGGCGTTGATTATTATTTGCATCGTTTACTATAACATTATATCCCTTACCGGTTAAAAGCTTTGCCGCTTCATAACCGCTTCTTGCCATTCCCAGCACGAAGGCCTTCTTTTTATTATCCATAATAAACCTCCTCGTATATCCAGTTTATTATAAACTAAGTACATCTGCCAATAAATATTGTCGCCAGAAAAGTAAATTTAAAAACGTTTTATACATATCACCTTAAAATTTTATAACTATTCAAAAGAAATTGGAATACAGTGCCGAAAACCTCCGATATACTGAAAGAAAATAGTTTTTACTCAAGGTACGGAGGTTTTCAATGAGCATTTACAAAATAGAACCTATTCCTCTTGCTGCAGAAAGCCTGATTTTGCATGAGACAATTTTTCATAACGCAAATGGCTATTTAGGTGTACGAGGCTGTTCCGAGGAGAAATATCCTCATATTCCCACCGTACGGGGAATGTATGTCAACGGGTTTTATGACATCATAGATATGAAGCAGGCTGAACCGCTTTATGGATTAGTAAATGAGAAACAGACTACTCTAAATCTAGCCGATGTGTTTTCCATAGATTTATATATAGATGGCGAAAAGTTTTCAATGTTTGAGGGAGAGATTCTAAAAAGCTTTCGTTTACTGGATATGGACAGGGGAGTAACCCAGCGTTATATTGAGTGGCGCTCTCCGAAAGGGCATGAAATAATTATTGATATAACCCGAATGGCTAGCTTTACTAAACTTTCGATTTTTACAATTGATTATACTGTACAATCATGTAATTTTTCAGGGGAAGTGCGCTTTGTGTCAACCCATTCCGGGGATGTTAGAAATTTCTCTGATCCCAGTGATCCCCGGCTTGCCACCGAAAGTGTACAAAACCTGTTTGTCAGCAATGTATCTATTGAGAATAATTGTTCATTTATAGATGCCGATACATCCAGATCAAAGCAGGCAGTATGCACCGGAGTGGCTCATACCATAAGCAATCCATGCAAGGTTGATTATGTGGCTTCAGATAATGATGTCATTTGGGCATTAACCACACGTGTAAATAAAGGTGAAAAGGTGCGTATGGTAAAATACGCATGTGTTACCGATACCATACATCATAATTTAAATTATCGTGAAATTAACCGCACCATTCTTAAAAATGCGACAGATCTTGGTGTAGACGTGCTATATAAAGATCAATTCCAGTACCTTTCTGGGTTCTGGGAACATTGTGCTATGAAAATAGACGGTGATGACCAAATAGATAATGCCATGCGCTATAATATGTACCAAATGGCCCAAAGTGTAAGCAAGGATCAATACGGAAACATTGCTGCCAAAGGCTTATCGGGCGAGGGATATGAGGGTCATTATTTTTGGGACACCGAAATGTACTTGCAACCATTTTTCCTTTTAACTATGCCTGGATTATGCCGCAATCTCATTGGCTTTCGTTATAACACTCTGGATAAAGCCCGTGAAAATGCGAGGCTTTTAGGGCATAAATCCGGGGCGCTGTATCCTTGGCGTACCATTGATGGATCAGAGTGCAGCGGATATTATGTTTCTGGTACAGCCGCCTACCATATTAACGGCGCAATAGGACATTCGGTTTCGCAGTATTTTCTAGCAACAGAAGATTATGGCTTCTTAAAAGAGATGGGAGCGGAAATGCTGGCCGAGATTGCTCGTCTATGGCTGGATGTGGGGAATTTTCATGAAGGAAAATTCCATATAAATTGTGTTACCGGCCCTGATGAATACACCTGTATGGTTAATAATAACTATTATACAAACTTTATCGCAAAGCAGAATCTCTATTGGGCGGCAAAAGCTTTTAACCTTATAGGAGAAGAGGACAAAAAACGCTTAAATATTACTCAAAAGGAAGTAGACGAATGGATTTTAGCCGCCGATTCTATGTACTTACCCTATGATGAGGAACTTGGTATCTACCCACAGGATGACTCATTTTTACAGAAAAAAGTATGGGACTTTTCAGGTACCCCAAAGGAACACCATCCTTTGCTTTTGCATTATCATCCACTTCACCTGTATCGTTTTCAGGTGTGTAAGCAGGCAGATACAGTACTTTCATTCTTAATTTCAGAGCAGGATCCACCAAAGGACATTATGCGCCGTACATTTGAGTACTATGAAAAAATTACGACTCATGATTCATCCTTGTCATCTTGCGTATTTAGCATTGTGGCATCAATGCTTGGCGATGTTAATAAAGCGTATGAATACTTAGGAGATAGTGCTCAAATGGATTTATTCAATACCCATCGGAACACGAAAGACGGAATTCATACCGCGAACATGGGAGGAAGCTATATGGCAGTTGTTTTTGGATTTGCAGGTGTTAAAATAAATGAAAAAGGACTTAATTTTCATCCTCAAATTCCCGCTGAGTGGGATAAGTACAGCTTTAGAATTTTTTATCGCGGGTCTTTGATTGAAGTAACAATATCTCAGGGAGAAAGCAGTTTTAAGCTGATTAGCGGGCCTTCCTTAAAAATTCATGTTGATGGTAAGAGCCTGATTTTAGATGGTCCTTCCTCATAGCATTGTCGGGTCTGTCAACCGACTAATGTTATTTTGGAGAGGTGCAAATACCTTTCGATACCCATTGCTTTGAATAACAAAATATTCGGAGCAGTGGGTATTCTAATTTATACAATCTTTACCTGAAAAGATTTTTAAAGTACAATAAACAATAAGGAATTATTTTAAAAAAGTAGCTAATTATTGATTACGAGTACATAGCCGTATCACGGTTTTTTAAGTGCTATTAAAATTACATCACATGGAGGTATGTTTTATGCCGGTTGTTTATTGTATTGGAGAGGCTCTTATCGATTTTGTACCGACCACAAAAGGATTGAGTCTGGAAGATGTCCCTAGTTTTGTTCGTGCCCCGGGCGGTGCTCCTGCTAATGCGGCTGTGGCTGTAAGCAAGCTTGGAGGATCCAGTGCATTTATAGGAAAAGTCGGACAGGATGCTTTTGGGAGGCTCTTAAAAAACACCCTGTCACATCATGGGGTTATCACCGATTATATGAGTACAACAACAGAGGCTAACACAACACTTGCATTCGTTTCCCTTACTGCTGACGGGGACCGGGATTTTATTTTTTATCGAAAGCCCGGTGCGGATATGTTGCTCAATCATGAGGATATTCCCGTAAAGGAATTTAAAAAGGGAGATATACTTCATTTTTGTTCGCTGGGTCTTGTAGACGCACCTACCAAGAAAGCGCATAAAGCTGCTATTGAGACTATGAAAAAAGCTGGTGGCATTATTTCTTTTGATCCCAATGTCAGACTGGATTTGTGGGCGGAAAAGCAGCAGTGTAAGCAGGCTATTTTAGAATACCTGCCTTATGCAGATTTAGTAAAAGTAAGCCTTGATGAAATGCCGTTTATTTTTGATACCGAAGACGAGAAGGAAGTGGCTGAAAAATGCTTTAATCTTGGCATAAAAGCTGTAATTGTTACAAGAGGTGCTCTTGGCTCAGCTTTCTACACGCAGGATTACATAAAAGAAGTAGCGTCCATAGATGTTAAGGTTGAAGATACAACAGGAGCGGGAGATGCCTATACCGGTGCGGTGCTGAGCCAAATAATAAAAGTCGGGTCACTTACATTATCGCAGGAACAAGTTGATGAAATTGTTGACCTTGCTAATATTGCCGGTTCGTTGACAACAACCAAGAAAGGTGGCATGGAATCAATACCTACCCTTAACGAAATATATGGATTTAAGAAGACAAATAACTGCTGAAATAAAGAGAGCAGAAAAAATTTTCTGGTGTGATAGTTCTGGTGTGATAGTTCAAAAAATTTTAAATGGACAATAAGAAATGGCTTGGAATCAATATGGTTGATTCCAAGCCATTTCCTATTGTGCACGTTTTGTGGGCGACTAACTCGACGACAATTATTAACGTCTATTATTTCTATTATCCTGATTGTTGTTCCTGTTGTTTTCTTGATTGTTGTTGTTATTATTGTTGTTGTTATTGCGATTTTCATTGTTACGGTTTTGTTTGTTGTTTTTTTCCATGTTATCACCTCCTTTAGCTATAATATTGGGAAAATTTCATTGTATTATTCACAAGCTCGAAATTAAAAATATGAATCATATTATTATAGAAAATAAGAGCGGCAGGGAAGTGATTAGAATAAAGCATAGTATCTTAAAGCAATGTTAAGAATAATGGAATAAAAATTAGTGCTTTTAAGGAGTGGCAGATTATATGTTGCTGATAAAGAACGGAAAAATATTAACTATGGCCGGATTAAACTATGATAAGGGCAGTATATTGATTAGTGATAAAAAAATCATCGAAATAGGCGATAAAATAAACACTCATGATAAGGATGTAACCGAAGTTATTGATGCAAGCAACTGCTGGGTACTTCCCGGATTGATAGAATCACATTGCCACGTTGGAATAATTGAAGAAAGAAAGGGTTTTGAAGGTGATGATTGTAATGAAAAGAATGAGCCTATAACACCTTATCTCAAAGCACTGGATGCGATAAATCCGATGGATTCGTCTTTTCATAATGCCTTAAGCGCAGGGATAACTGGTCTTATGGTTGGCCCCGGAAGTTCGAATATTGTAGGTGGACAGTTTGTATTTATAAAAGCATATGGAAGATCAATCGAAAAAATGGTTGTTTTGGAGCCCGCGGCAATGAAGGTCGCATTCGGAGAGAACCCGAAGTCTAATTACGACAGCATGAGTAAGATGCCTACAACTCGTATGGCTATCGGTGCCATGCTTCGTGAAGAACTATTTGAAGCAAAAAAATATTATATAAAAAAAATGAACGCAAAAAAGAGTGGTGACAGCTTTGATGAAGATTTCAGAAAAGAGTGCTGGATACCGGTGTTGGAGAAAAAAATACCGCTTAAGGCTCACGTTCACAGAGCAGATGATATTTTGACAGCAATAAGAATCGCCAAGGAATTTGACCTTGAACTGACACTAGACCATTGTACCGAGGGGCATCTAATTGCAGAGGAAATAAAAGAATCCGGCTTTCCGGCAATTATTGGCCCCTCATTATCTACAAGAAATAAGGTAGAAACCCGAAATGTAGATTTTAAAACCCCCGGTATTCTAAGTAAAGAGGGCATTAAGGTTGCAATAATAACAGACCATCCCGTGACAAGAATACAAGATTTGATTATATGTGCTGCTTTTGCAGCCCGGGAAGGACTGGGAATAGAGGAAGGTTTAAAAGCAATAACTATAAACGCTGCAGAAATTTGTAATGTCGCTGATAGAGTAGGGAGCTTAGAAGTAGGAAAAGATGCTGATATTGCGATATTCGATGGAAATCCTATGGATATCTTTACAAAAACATTGTACACGATAATTAACGGAGAAATAGTTTATAAGGCTAAAGATGTAGAATAAATTCAAACGCATTCTATTAGAGCTAAAAATATGGACAAGCGGGTGGTATAATGATTTAATAAATAATTAAAGATAATAAATTGGCATCATTTGAGGTGTAAAATTGTCAGATAAAATAAAAGCATTAAAAGCAGCCTTTCCCCATACTATTCCGGTATTCACGGGTTTTACTTTCTTGGGCATTGCCTTTGGAATACTGATGCAAAGCAAAGGATATGGTACTTGTTGGGCTGTTTTATTTAGTCTTATAACGTTTGCAGGTTCGGCACAATATGTTGCCATAACTTTTCTAACAACAGTCTTTAATCCGGTTTATGCATTGCTAATGTCATTGATGGTAAATGCGCGGCATTTATTTTATGGTATTTCACTACTGGATAAGTTCAAGGATACCGGTAAGTTTAAGCCATATCTTATATTTGGCCTTTGCGATGAAACCTTCTCAATTCTTTGTTCAGCAGAGCCACCAAAAGATGTGGATCGAACTTGGTTCATGTTTTTTATAGCTATTCTTGACCATAGTTATTGGGTATTAGGTTCAGCCCTTGGAGGTTTGCTGGGTTCGGTTGTTTCATTTAATACAAAGGGGCTAGATTTTGTTTTGACAGCACTTTTTGTTGTAATATTCATAAGCCAATGGAAGAGTCAGAAAGACCACAAGCCTGCAATAATCGGTGTTGTTTGCTCCGTTGTTTGTTTGCTTATTTTTGGCAGAAACAATTTTATTATTCCTGCTATGGTTGCCATATTGACTGTATTGACAATTACCCGAAACGAAAAAACAAATGAGAAAAAAACGGCAAAGGGGGAAGTACAGTGATTTTAACGCCTATTCAAACCTTTGTCATTATTTTAATGGTTACAATCGGTACAATGATAACAAGATTTTTACCCTTCATTCTATTTAGAGGAACTAAGTCAACTAACTCATATATTGGATATCTTGGCCGGGTCTTACCCTATTCAGCTATTGGCTTATTGGTGGTATATTGCCTTAAAGATGTTAGTTTCAAAGCCCCTGCATATGGAATTCCGGAAGTAATAGCTGTTGCTTGTATTGCTGTACTTCATTATTGGAAGGAAAACACACTCTTGAGTATCGGAGCAGGTACTGTTATATACATGGTTCTTGTTCAATTTGTTTTTATATAGTATTCTGTCACATAAAACAATTTCATGTAATAATTGACTGACAGCACTATTAATGATATACAAGAAATAGCTGCTTGTTTGATAACAAGGTTTACAAGTAAATTGATTGAACCTTGCGAAAGTGTAAGATTATGTGGTACACTGCAATTATATGGAAAAACTAGACTAGTTTGGAGGTTTTCTAATGAAAAAACTTAGAGCGTTTCTATGCGGGTTATTAGCGATATCAATTTTTGTCATTAGTGTTCCGGCTATTGCTGAGACAATACAAGTTACTTTCAATACGATGATCATTGATATTAATGATCAAAAAGTCAATGAGAAAGGGCAAAGCTATACATTACCAAACGGCGATAAGACTCCATTTAGTATGGTTTATAAAGGGACAACATACCTTCCTTTAAGAAAATTAGTAGAACTTCTCGGAAAGGATTTGACCTTTGATGGTGCTACAAGCACGGTCTACATAAAAGATAAAGTAAATTCTGATTCAAAGCCCGTAATAAAACCTGAAACAAGCTCGATTGATACGGTGGATGAAGCGAGCATACAAGCTGTTTTTAATGAGATAATTGTTAATATAAATGGATATAAGGTAAATGAGAAAGGCCAAAACTTCAAACTGGAAAATGGTGATAAAGTACCTTTTAGTATCGTATATAATGGGACAACATATCTTCCTTTAAGAAAATTAGTAGATCTCCTTGGAAAAGATTTAACACTAGACGGTGAGACAAGCACAGTTTACATAAAGGATAGAGAAGATTTAAGGACAAATTCATGGGACTATGAGATAGAATGGGATGATCCTGCTTTTGAAAGTCTAGTGCGTAAGTTAATTAATAAGCCTGAAGGTGTAATTAACCGCAGTGAGCTTGATAATATTACTTCTCTCGATATTTATGGGGATAATATCTCGACCATAAAGCCTCTAGAAGTAATGCGTAAAAATCCGATACCCAATATCAAATCGCCTATCAAATCAATTAATGATATATCACACTTTAAAAACCTTAATTGGTTATGTATTTATGGGCATCCCATTAGTGATGTTACCCCACTTTCAAGGCTGAACTATTTAACAGAACTTCATTTAATAGCAAACAAAATTTACAGCATCAGTGCATTGCCAAATTCGAGAAGGCTAACCTCCCTGAATTTGTCATATAACCAAATCACTGATATCAACCCGTTAGTTGTACTGAAAAACTTAACTGAGCTTAATCTAAATTCAAACAGCATCGAAGA
>JAAYNX010000169.1 GCA_012520615.1 Clostridiaceae bacterium
AAAAACCTTATAAATTTACAGCCAATGGTGCAGACAGTTATTGTTGCATCTGACAGACTGGGTGAAATATTCGATCTTTCCCTTGAACGGGGAGAAAGCGAAAATAAAAAGATTCAACCAGCCGATCTTAAGGGAGATATAGTCATAAAGAATATAGATTTCCGTTATGGTACAAGAGCAATGGTTTTGAAGGATTTGAGCCTCACTATAAAACTCAGTTGCAGGTTAATCCCGCGAAGCATCACATGATAGATGTCGCCTGAAGTTTTCTCTCTTGATGTTCTCGGCATATCAATCAACCCAGATTAGTATAACGATATTTGTTCGGAATTCAACACAAAAGAACCGTCAGACTGTGTAAAGATTTCCTTCACTAATTATATACACAGTTTCTGTTGCTCCCCAGGTTTTTTAAAAATAACGGTAATATATTTTCTGTAATTATTCTTAGGAAAGATATATAACCGTTTTTTATTTTTGCATATAAAAGGCAGATATTATTCTAACAATATCAGAAACTCCCAATATGTTAATTACCCTTGTAGTTAACCTCTAGCCCATTCTTCTTGTTATCCATCAACCTCGCATCCGGGTCTGTCGTGGATATTTCTGTGACGCCACTGTTCTCCATTTGTTGTTCTAAATCTGTATAAAATGATTTTCTTTCATTCAACTCCTCAATTTTCTTTTGCATTTCCGCTATAGTGTACTTTGGCTTCTCTTCAGGCTCCTTATCGCCATCATCCAAGGCGTTAAGATATTCATTTATTTTTTCGTCTATATATTTTAATTGCCGGTCTATTTTCTTTCTATTGTAGTTATTCCGCTTAGAATTATCAGCTCGCAGCTTAGTGCCGTCTTTAGCTACCAGTTCCCCTCCAAACAAATCCCAATCTCGGCATAACAAGTTGAATTCCTTAAAAACCTTCTTCATCTGCAGCTTGTTTTGCCTTCTAAAATCAGCTATCGTTTTAAAATCAGGATGCAGCTTTTGAATTAGCCACATTATTTCAACATTTGTGTATATTGCCTTTTCAAGTTTCCTTGATGTGCGAATCCCATTGCCATATCCGTATAAGTATAATTTCATTAAATCCTTTGGATCATAAGAAGGCGCTCCCGGTCCTATGTTAACTGAATTAGTAAATCCGAGCTTCACCATGTCCAAACTTTTTACAAATGCGTCAATAACCCTTACAGGATTATCTTCATTTACATATTCATCTAATAATTCAGGGAACATTTGAGCTTGATTTCTATCTATTCCTGTTATATATGGCATAATTATCACCTACAGTAAATTTATGATTCTATTATACCATGAAATCAAGCTCAAATCCACTGTCTTCAAGCCTTTTGCCTGATTTTATTTCCGATTCTCACACAGCCTGCCGTCCCTGTTTGTGTTTAAGGTTTTTTAGTGTTTTTGCTTGGACAAGTTAATGCAGTATGTTAAATATAAACCGTCCTATAGGTTTGCCTACATTAAATCCAATTACCATTGCAATAATAGAAAAAATAGCAATGATAATAATTCGTGTCAATAATGGGTTGTTACGAAAGAATAATGATAAAGATTCTGTAGACATAAATAACATCCTCCAAGACTATTTTCATATTTTTTAGTACACGCTATAATATGTTATGTATCATAACATATTATAGCGCCAATTACTGAATTATTTTGTTGCAGCAGCCTCAGCTTCGGCGGCTTTATATTCATTATATGCGGCTATTACTACAGATGCTGTAAATGTTACTGCGACAACAATTATAGCGGTGACAACCCAACCTGCAATTCCGCCATTTATATCGTATAATTCTCCTTCGGTTAAGGCTAACATTGGAGTATTGTTAAAATTATTCATATTTATACCTCCATACTATTAATGGGTTACATTGTAAATGAATCTACCCAGTGGTTTACCTACACTTTGCCCGGCTTCCCATACTGCATAAGAAACTACTGCTACTATAATTATAGGCTTTAATGGTTGGGGTAAAGCGGTCCATGCTTCCTTTATTGCATCCCATGTATCACCACCAGAAGTTTGCATTTTTTCATCGTGTGTCAAATCTAAAAAGCTTCCATTATTAAGTGCTATTGAATTTGTCATTTTGATTTTCTCCTTCCTCAAGTATATTATATCTCTACTGACTTTAATACCCTTATCTAGAATTCAGATATATACAGCCAGACAAGACCAAAATAGATTACAGTAC
>JAAYNX010000173.1 GCA_012520615.1 Clostridiaceae bacterium
AAAATGTGGCGTGCTTAAATGCCACATTTTTATTTGGGTACAACAAGGTTTCTTATTGTTTTCCCATGCCCTTTAACGGATTTTAAATAAACGCCTGAGTATTCCTCCCAGGAATCCGGGCATCTTAAGCACTACGATCTTCATGTGCATAACCTCCGTGCCAGCTCCTGTCAATAAAGTATATTCTCAAGACTGCAAAATTGTTAATGTTTTTGTAAATATATTTATGAAGTATCAGCTTTGGACAAGAGTGTCAATAAAAGCATAGCCATCTGACTCGACTATTTGGATTTTTACATCGAGCTTGTCTTCCAGTTCATCTGCCGTTACATCGTCAAGCATTATGGTTGTATCTGCTTTAAACATGTTTTTACATAATAAGAGCTGTTCACCTAATTCTTTATCTTTAAGCACTCTAATAAGGTCACAGCTTGTCAGAAGACCTGTTACAGTTACACCGGAACCGAAAAATGTATTTTCGACAGGATAAACATTAATTTTTAACCCTTTTATTCTTCTTTCAATGTTCTCGGTAATTTTCTTGAAATGCTCAAAAACCGAAACACCTGTGGCAATGCTCACAGTTTTTTCCCTGATACTTGAAATATGCTTTTCTTCAAGCTCTTTTAGTGCCCCATTAACTTCATATTCTAATGATGACACCATCCCTACTCCATTTTCAATCTGCGGAAAGTCCTCATAGGCATCATAGCCGGGAAGCGGTCTTCCTGCCATTATATAAAGCTCGTCTGCAAGGTAGACAATTCGGCTGCCATGTTCTTTCAATAATTTTTTCTGCCAGTCCTCAATCTGGTCAACAACCTTTGAGGCACTTTCTTTATTAAAAGGTGTTAATTGGGCTAATCCCTCTCTAAACCTTGTTATTCCAACTGGAACCACTGAAATACTGTGAAGCTCCGGAGCAAGAGCAGTAAGATCGCTTATAGTTCTATCAAGCTCTTCACCGTCATTTATTCCGGGGCATAATACAATCTGGCTGTTTACTATAATACCTTGTGAAGTAAACCGCTCTACCTTTTCAAGGATATCACCTGCAAAACGATTGCTGAGCATCTTAACACGAAGTTTTGGGTTTGTTGTGTGAACAGATATGTTAACAGGAGACATACGATATCGAATAATCATGTTAATTTCATCGTCTGAAAGATTGGTCATGGTAATATAGTTACCATATAAAAATGAAAGTCTGGCATCATCATCTTTAAAATAGAGAGTTTCGCGCATACCTCCAGGAAGTTGGTCTATAAAGCAAAAAATGCATTTATTGTGACAAGACTTTTCCTCGTCTAATAGTGAGGTGGTAAATTCTATCCCCAAATCCTCCATCTCATCTTTTTCTATATCGAACTGCCAACACTCACCGTTCTTTTTCTCTATTTCAAGTAACAGCTCGGTGTCGGCACAATAATATCTATAATCAAACACATCGTGAATTTCTTGCTCGTTTATGGATACCAAAAAATCACCCGGTTCTATTCCCAGTTCATGAGCTATGCTATTTTCCTGAATTTTTGATATCTCAATTTTGTGCATAATAAAACCTCCGTAAAAAACAATAGCAGCTATATAAAAGCTGCTACTACTTTTTGAGTCGATGGAATGTTCCGGAGATTATCACTTTCCGCTTACCTTCACTACTTCCTTGTCATCGTAAGTTCCACATTCCTTACAAACTACGTGCGGAAGCTTGAGTGCATGACACTTTTTACATGCAACCAGATTCGGCGCTGAAAGCTTGTAATGTGTTCTTCTCTTATTTCTTCTTTGCTTCGACACTTTACTTTTTGGTACCGCCATTTGTAACACCTCCGTTCAGTGTTGGCATAATCAGCATTTCTGCTTCTAATGCTACTTTAATCAAAAAAACCTTTTAATACTTCAAATCGTGAGTCTGTTGAACCTTCATCTATACAGTTACAACTTTCTCCGTTAATTTTTGCTCCGCATATTTGACATAATCCACGACATTCTTCCCGGCACAACTGTTCCATTGGAATGTTAGTCAATATGCAGTCTGCTAAAATTCTGCCCAAGTCAAGGATATGTCCGCTAAATGTATATCTGTCATCTTCAAAGACTTCAACGGAATCATCCTCGTCTTTTCTCTCCTCGATAATACTCTCATCAATGTTAACAGCAAGCTCACGCTCAATCTTCGTAACGCATCTGTCGCACACTGTCGAATAGCTTACCTTAGCTAGACCTTTCAGAATAAGCATACCATTATTATTGGTCACACGACCATTAAAACTAACCGGGCTTATAAAAGAAATTGTACCAAGGCTTGTTTTCAAGTCCTCTAGAATTTCTTCAGTCTGAACATTAATGGTTTCGCCATTATTCTTTATTATTGAGGTTATATCAAGTTTCAATTTTATTCCCTCCTAAAAAGCATAAATATAAGCTCCCGGAAGGTCAACATGAAATATTATACTCACTTGATTCCGCTTTGTCAATCATTGCTTTAATCGTTTATAGTTATTATCCATATAGTGGGAAACGAGCGGTAAGTTGACCTACTCTTTCTATTATTACCTGTTTGTTGCTTTCAAAACCACCGCTTAATGTCATATCTATTAAATCAGCAATTTCAAGCATTTCTTTTTCTTTCATACCACGGGTTGTAACAGCCGGAGTTCCAATACGTATACCACTTGAAACAGCAGGGCTTAAGGTATCAAAAGGAATTCCGTTCTTATTTACTGTTATCATAACTTCATCAAGCATCAATTGTGCATCTTTTCCCGTTGTGCCCTTCTTTGTTACATCTATTAGCATCAGGTGATTATCAGTTCCTCCTGATACAATTTCAAAACCTTTTTCTATAAGGGCTTCAGATAAGACTTTTGCATTCTTAACAATTTGCTTCTGATATTCTCTAAATTCCGGTGAAAGAGCTTCTTTTAAGCAAATAGCTTTTCCGGCTATAACATGCATCAAAGGGCCGCCTTGTATACCCGGGAAAACAGAACGATCAATTTCCTTGGCATATTTCTCTTTGCACAAAATCATTCCGCCTCTAGGCCCTCTTAAGGTCTTATGGGTAGTAGTTGTAACAAAGTCTGCATAAGGTACAGGGCTCGGGTGAACGCCTGCGGCAACTAGACCTGCTATGTGGGCCATATCTACCATTAAGTAGCTGCCTACCTCATCACAAATTTCCCTAAAAGCTTTGAAATCAATAATTCTAGAATAAGCACTCGCTCCTGCTACAATCATCTTTGGTTTTGTTTCCAAAGCTGTTTTACGCAATGCATCATAATCTATCAATCCATCGGATTCTTTAACACAATAGGGAACGGGGCTAAAATACTTACCCGACATATTCAAGGCCATACCATGGCTTAAATGGCCACCATGAGCAAGGTTCATTCCCATAAAAACATCACCGGGTTTCAAAACTGCAAAGAAAACCGCCATGTTAGCTTGCGCACCGGAATGAGGTTGAACATTTACATGCTCTGCTCCAAATAATTCTTTTGCTCTGCTGATAGCAAGAGACTCAACAATATCAACATGCTCGCAGCCACCGTAGTAACGTTTGCCAGGGTAACCCTCGGCATATTTATTTGTTAATGGAGTTCCAACAGCTTCTAAGACAGCCTTACTAACAAAATTTTCTGAAGCAATTAACTCTATCTTATCCGTCTGTCTTTCAATCTCTTTATAGATAGCATTTGCAACTTCAGGGTCTGCTTTTTCTATTTCTCTGAATTTAAGCATTTTTATTTTTCCTCCCCATATCAACAGAAACCCCACCCAAAAGGTAGGGAACTTTGTGTTTATAACAACAAAATTATAATAGTTTTTGCTGTATTGTGTCAACTGAATTA
>JAAYNX010000236.1 GCA_012520615.1 Clostridiaceae bacterium
AAGAAATGTTAGTACTCCTATGGGCTGTTGAGGATTGTGACCCGGCAGTTATTCCAACTGCTTCACGAAATTGGTTGGGTCTTGCCCCAGAAGAGAGATGGTGGCTTTATACAATGACAAATGCTGCTACAGGTAGTTTAAATGATCGTACCGGGTGGCGTAAGGCTTTGAGGTATGCCTTGACAGAAAACCCAATTGAAGAACAAAGGCAGTATTCTCTTTTTGATATGATGATCAAGAAGGGCGAAGAATAAGCAGGGAGGATTTTTAGGTGCTTGTGAATAAACTTGAAGATATGATAATTACAGGTGAAAATTATAGAATGGAATTCAAAGAGTCTGTAGATAAAACATTTGTTGAAGAAGCTACTGCTTTTGCAAATGCTTCAGAAGGTACTATTCTTATTGGTGTGCGTGATAATGGTACAATAAAAGGAACAGACACATCAAATGCTGCAATCTCAAGAATTCAGGATTCCCTCATGCAAATTAAGCCTCATATTGATGTTGATATTGAGATTATCAAAAATGTTGTATCGGTACATGTTGCAGAACAAGATGAAAAGTATTATTTAAATAATTCTGGTATTTTATTTTTTGCAAAAAAGCCTACACAGTTTTTAAGTCATGCTTATGTAGTCTGTGCATTATTTAAAGGTTTGGATAAGGAAATAGTGTTAGATAGAAAAGAATTTACAGGAGATATTCTTTCTAACATTGAGGATACTATAATATTTTTAAAGAAGCATTTGAATTTAAGGTATGAAATAAAATCAGTACGACGGAAAGAAATTTTGGATATACCAGAGGTTGCATTAAGAGAAGCTGTTATAAACGCACATTGTCACAGAGACTATTTTGAAAAAGGTGCCCAAATTATGGTGGAAATTTATGATGACAGGGTGGTGATAACAAATCCTGGAGGAGTTCCCAAAGGTATTGATGCCAATAAATTTGGGAAAATAAGCATTACCAGAAACCCTAATATTGCTTCCCTACTTCAGCGTGCAAACTATATTGAAAAAATGGGAACAGGTATATCAAGAATAACCAATGCCATGCAGAAAGTTGGTTTGCCTTTGCCAAGTTTTGAGTTGGAAGGTTTTTTTATGGTGACCTTAATGCGCGATTCTTATATTAAACGTCAGAATGGTGACATTGTTAAAGACACCGATGATGATACTGATG
This sequence comes from Clostridiaceae bacterium, assembly GCA_012520615.1. Lineage (GTDB taxonomy): Bacteria > Bacillota > Clostridia > DSM-8532 > DSM-8532 > DTU059. Next base: position 1,188 of record JAAYNX010000236.1, read on the forward strand.
TCACCAATGATGTCACCAATGTCACCAATGATGTCACCAATCATAGTTTCAACAATGATGATTTGGAAATCTGGATATTAAATATGATAAAATCGAATAAACATCTAAGTCTTTCAGAAATTTCTAAAATAGTAAATGTGACAAAAAGGACAGTCCAAAGGAAAGTTAACAAATTAAAAGAAGATGGAATAATAAAAAGAGAAGGAAGTTCAAGGTCTGGAAGTTGGGTAATTATAAAGAATATCGGAGGGAATGGTCATGAATGATAAATCTTTTATAGAGGTGCAGTTCCCTGTATCGAAAGAGAGCTATAAGGAAAGAAAAGCTGGTAGTGGGCAAACTCTTACTGGTTTGGGTAAGTGGTGGGGCAGAAAACCGCTTGTACTTGTGAGAGCAGCAATTCTTGGAATTTTAATGCCTGCTTCAAAGGATACAAAGAAAGACATGGACATATTTTTAAAAGTAATGACTATGGATAAAAAGGGGTTATCACATCGAAAGTCAACAAGAATTTCCGCTGTAGATATCTTTGAAATGCTTACAAATAAAGAACGGGAACAATATTTTATTGGTAATAATGTGGCGAAATGGAAGGAAGAGATAACCAACGAAGAGAAGTACGAGGCAGAGGCAAAGGCTTGGCACAGGCTTGGCACAGGCTTACTTATGATAAAAAAATAACTTATTGTTTACGTCCGGAGGAAGCTGAAAACATTGCCTCGGAGGAGTGGGAAGTCATAAACGCGCATTTGGGAACTAAGGCAACCAACTTGCAGGAACTTGTAGAACAGCTTGGCATTAAAAAGTTTGGACGTAGGGCTGTTGTAGGCGATTGTTTTTGTGGTGGTGGGTCTATACCTTTTGAGGCTGCAAGAATGGGAAATGATGTTTTTGCATCTGACTTAAATCCCATAGCAGGTTTGCTTACATGGGCAGATTTGAATATAGCGGGTGCTAGTGACGAAGAAATAAAGGAATTGAGAAAATTTCAGGAAGAAGTCTATAAAGCTGTAGACAAACAGGTTAAAGAGTGGGGAATTGAAATCAATGAGCAGGGTGACAGGGCTAATTCCTATTTATACTGCAATGAAACTATTTGTCCTGAATGTGGTTACAAGGTTCCACTTGCACCGTCATGGATAATAGGAAAAGCAACCATGACTATTGCTATATTGAAGGATAATGGAAAAGATGGATTTGATATAGAGATAAAAAGCGGTGCTACTGCAAAAGAAATGAAAGAAGCAGATGAAAAAGCAACTGTGGTAAAGGGAAATATGTATTGTCCTCATTGTGAAAAAACAGTGCCAATTTCAGCGATTAGAAGAGATACAAGTGAAGGTTATGGGTTGAGGCAGTGGAGAAAGGATGAGTTTATACCTTGTGAGGATGATGTTTTTCAAGAAAGGCTTTATTGTATAAGATATGAACATGAAGAAAAGTTTATTGATAAAAAGGGTAAGGGTAAAGTAAAACGTACACGGTATTACGTTACCCCTACAGAGAATGATTTAAAGCGTGAAAAAAAGGTTGTAAGTTTGCTTTCTGATAAGTTTAAGGAGTGGCAAGAATGTGGTTATATTCCTTTCAGTGAAATTGAAGAAGGTGAAAAAACTAACGAATTAATGAGAACACGCGGATGGAATTATTGGCACCAGCTATTTAATCCGAGGCAGTTGCTGGTTTTAGGGTTGCTAATGGAAAAAATATCAGAAAAGGCAACATCTACAAAAGAAACTGTAGCATGTATGCTAGCTGTTAATAGGTGTGCGGATTGGAATTCTAAGCTATGTAGATGGGAAAATGATGATCATCATACAAATAAACAAACCTTTTATAATCAAGCGTTTAATACACTTTTTAATTATAGTTTTAGGGGATTCTATGAATTAAGAGATATATGGAAACTTAATGTATATATTGGCAATAAAATTATGACCAATACTAAATGTAATCTATTTGATGCAAGAATTATTGAACATAAAACTGATATCTGGGTTACAGATCCACCATATGCAGATGCTGTAAATTATCACGAGCTATCAGAGTTTTTTCTTGCATGGGACAAAAAAGTTCTTAAAAAGGCTTTTCCTGATTGGTATACCAACAGTAAAAAAATCCTTGCAGTCAAAGGTAGAGAACAATCCTTCAAGCAAAGTATGGTGGAAATCTACTCAAACCTTGCAAAGAATATGCCGGACAATGGGTTGCAAATTATCATGTTTACACATCAGGATGTAAGTGTATGGGCAGACTTAGCTTTAATAGTTTGGTCATCAGGTTTACAGGTAGTAGCAGCATGGAATATTGCCACAGAAACTGAAGCAAGTGGTTTAAAAGATGGCAACTATGTAAAAGGCACGGTGTTGTTGGTTTTGAGAAAACAGACGTCAACCCATATAGCATATTTGGATGAAATTTATCCTGACATAGAAGAGGAAGTAAAAAGACAGATTGACAGCATGCATATCCTTGATGACAAAGAGGAGCCGAACTTCTCAGATGCCGACTATATTTTAGCTGCATATGCAGCTGCATTAAAAGTATTGACCTCTGTAAAGCGTATTGAAGATATTGACGTGGCATATGAACTTTCAAGAGATAGGAAAAAAGGTGAACTTTCGTCAG
>JAAYNX010000006.1 GCA_012520615.1 Clostridiaceae bacterium
CACAATGTTTAACAGTGAATGGAATTATATAAGAATATTCTGTGCTATACTGGCAGGGGGTATATTGGGATTTCTGGTATATAACCTTTATCCGGCCAAGGTTTTTATGGGCGATACCGGTTCTCTTGCCATAGGAGGTGCTCTTGCATCAACGGCTATTTTAACCGGTACTCCTATGTTTTTGGCTTTGGCAGGAATAATCTACGTTGCCGAAACATTATCTGTAGTAATACAGGTAATTTATTTTAAAAGGACGAGGAAGAGAATTTTTCTTATGGCTCCTCTTCACCACCACTACGAGCATAAGGGATGGAATGAAATCAAGGTGGTAACCATATTTACTATTGTAACTATTTTTAGCAGCGTTTTAGCGTTTCTTCTTATGAGGTGATTTGGTTGAGAAAAAGAGAGTACGATTTTTGGATCCTCTTTACAGTGTTAGTTATGCTGGCTATGGGAACGGTTATGGTTTTCAGTGCCAGCTCTTATAGTGCCCAGCATTACCAGAACAACAAATATCACTTTTTGATTAGACAACTGCTTTGGGGAACGATAGGTGTGATTAGCATGCTTATTTTTTCAAATATTGACTACCACAGAATTGCCACCAGTTCACCAATACTTATGATAATAAGCACAGTTATGCTCGGTTTAGTTCTTATTCCGGGAATAGGAACAGTAATTAATGAATCGAGACGTTGGTTTGATCTGAAAATTACAACGTTTCAACCATCGGAGTTTACGAAAATTGCAATAATACTATTTTTATCATTCAGCCTCTCAAAAAACAGTGATAGATTGAATTACTTTTTCACAGGACTTGTGCCATACCTTCTTGTTGTAGGCGTAACGGCAGGTTTACTATACTTCGAACCACATATGAGTGCTATTATACTAATTACACTGGTGTCAGTAATTATTCTGTTTTGTGCCGGAGCAAAGATAAGGCACTTTATTGCTCTTGCTGTGCCTGTGGGCATTGTGGGCTGGGAACTGATAATGAGTAAGCCATATCGTGTAGATCGTATAATGGCATTTATGGACCCGTTTAAATACAGCCAGGACGAGGGATTCCAAGTTGTAAATTCCCTGTATGCCATTGCTTCGGGATCGGTTTTCGGTAGAGGGCTGGGAAGAAGTCTTCAAAAGAACCTGTATCTTCCCGAACCGCATAATGACTTTATATTTGCCATATTAGCCGAGGAGCTTGGCTTTGTGGGAGCTGTAACGGTGATAATTCTGTTCATGCTGTTTATATGGAGAGGCATAAAGGTGGCTATGAATGCTGCGGATATGATGGGGAGCCTGATTGCTATAGGTATAACCTCCCTGATTGCCTTGGAAGCCATAATTAATATTGCGGTTGTTACCTCCACAATTCCAACTACCGGTATGCCGCTGCCATTCTTCAGTGCAGGCGGCACCTCTACAGTTTTCTTGTTGACATCGGTAGGAATTTTACTTAATATCTCAAAGGGAACTAGTTCAACAAATTTCAGTATAGTAAGAAATGACAGAGATGATAATGGGAAAAAGCGTAATATTTCGTCGCGGAAAGTCGGTGAACTATGAAATATATAATTTCAGGCGGTGGTACCGGTGGCCATATAAATCCCGGTATTGCGATAGCAAAAGAGATTCTTACAAATGAGCCTGATGCAGAGATTCTTTTCGTTGGAACTGAAAAAGGACTGGAAGGTAAGCTTGTTCCACGTGAGGGTTTTGATATTAAGTATATTGACGTGAAAGGTTTCAGAAGAAAGTTATCTTTCGATACCTTTAAAACAGCAGGAAAACTGTTAAAAAGCTTTGGAACAATAAAACAAATTTTAAAAGAATTTCAACCTGACGCTGTTATCGGCACTGGAGGGTATGTCTGTTTTCCTGTGGTGTTCAGTGCCGCACTAAAAAAAATACCTACAGTAATTCATGAGCAGAACGCTTTTCCGGGCATTGCAAATAAAGTTCTTGCCCGCTATGTTGACGAAGTTGCTATTAGCTTTGAGGAAGCACGTTCAAGGTTTAAAGGTAAAGCAAAGATAACTCTTACGGGTAATCCTATCAGAAATGATTTGTTTTTGCTTGATCGCACGAAAGCAAGAGAAAACCTTGGGATAGCCGAAGACGTACCTCTGGTAGTAATTTTCGGGGGTAGCCTTGGTGCAGAACATATAAACGAATGCGTCAGAGACATGATAAACCTTCATGGCAAAGAAATATCATATAATCTTATACTTGCCACTGGAATGAAGCATTATGAAAAGGTTATGAGATATATCAAAGATCCGCTTCCTGATAATATTCAAGTGGTACCGTACATTTATAATATGGGTGAAGTTCTGGCGGCTGCCGACCTTGCTGTCACAAGAGGTGGTGCTATAACAGTAAGCGAGTTGGCGGTACTGGGAGTACCTGCCATACTAATTCCGTCACCCTTTGTGGTTGAGAATCATCAGGAATATAATGCAAGGGCACTTGAAAACAAGGGCGCCGCAGTGGTTATCCTTCAAAATCAGCTTACCCATGAGATTCTTTATGGGCAAATTGAAAAACTTATAAAGAATAAAGAACTTCGAAAAAAAATGTCAACAGCTGCTAAAAAGAGTGGTATTAAAAACGCCGCACCGGTAATATATGAACTTATTAATAAGGCAATCAGAACAAGATCAAAAAAATAAGATACCGCCGAATGATCGCAGCCTCCTTACTGTCATCCTGAGCGGAGCCGAAGGAGCTTACTAAAACTTACGTCTGTAGAGAGGCACCTGTAGAGTGAGTCAAATGCGCCGATCCGATAATCCATCCGGGATTATAGTCGCATAGCTACACAATCCGTGCTTCGCTGTCGCCATTTGACATCACTCACGGCACCTTTTACCTTACTGTCATCCTGAGCGGAGCGTAGCGGAGTCGAAGGATCTTTATGTTAAACTATAAGATTCTTCGCTGGCGTTCAGAATGACATATGACCGCTTTGTTCCATTCAGAATGACAAATTATATACTTTTTCAGTGGTTTGTAAAAAACCTAGATATAATGGCCAACCCCGCATTTGTCACACCATTTCGCCGGAAG
>JAAYNX010000205.1 GCA_012520615.1 Clostridiaceae bacterium
AGCAGCTGCTGAACTTGGAAATGTTGATTACAAATGGACAGCTCCCGACGTTAAAGACGACGCAAAGCAAATCGAAATGATAAACAACGCAATTGCCAATGGCGCAGATGCAATCCTTCTGGCAGCCAATGGACCTGAATCAGTAAATGACGTTTTAAAGAGTGCATCAGAAGCAGGCATAAAGATTATTTATGTTGACTCACCCGCAACCTTTACACCGTTTGTTCAAACTCTGAGCACAAACAATGAAATTGCCGGAAAGACAGCTGGGGAAACTATGTTGGCTGCTTTGAAGGAAAAGGGAATTACTTCAGGGAAAATTGGTGTAATAAGCGTTAATGCTTCCACAGACTCAACTGTTAAGCGCGATAACGGATTCCGCTCAGCTTTTGCAGGAACCGGATTTGAGCTTCAAGAAACACAATACTGTGACGGTGATGCAGCAAGATCCAAGGACGCAGCTTCCGCATTCATAGTCGACGGATGTGTAGGTATATTCGGTGCTAATGAAGGTTCTACCGTTGGTGTAGGAAACGCTATTAAAGATGCTGGTGCGGCCGTTATCGGTGTAGGTTTTGATAAATCCGACAATATTATAGAACTTATCAAAGAAGGACACCTTCTGGCAGCTATGGTACAAAACCCTGATGTTATGGGTTATGAAGGACTAAAGGTTGCAGTTGAAGCATTAAGTGGCAACGAGCCATCTGTTAAGGTTGTTGATACTGGTGTATCTGTTGTAACAAAAGATAGTATTAAATAAAAGTTCCTTCCTGATAAAAATATACTTATCTCAAATCCAATTAATTAAAAAAGACGTGACAACACGTCTTTTTTAATTAAACAACAGAAATTAATTTTTATAACGAGAATAACATTATTACCTGTCTGCTGGATGACTCGAGTTTCAATGTTTGGGGACTCGGCTAGAAATCTTCAATTTCGGTAACGGGTGATATCTTTATAAAAGGGGGTTGCTGAATATGGGTTTTTTTAAAAGGCGAGCCAAACCATATTCTAAAAAATTTAGCTTATTTACAAGTATTCGAACCAAGCTTATTTCCGGGTTTATGGTTACAATAGTTCCCATAGTGTTGTTGGGCATTATCTCATATAACAGCGCTTTCAATTCAATAAAAGATACCGCCACCAGCACTTCGTTTGAGACCTTGAAGCAATTAGGGAAGAATGTAGAAATTTCTTTTACAAAATACGAAGAACTATCAACCCAAATAATGCTTAATGATCTTGTCCAAAGCTATTTACTTCTTAACTCAAAAGATAATACATATGAGGCATTTCAGATTGGTCAAAAAGTAGGAACCTATATTAAAAGCTACATATATGGGAATCCTTCTATTGATGCCATTACTTTGCTTCTAAAAAACGGAAATAGCATAGACACTTCAGAGAATCCCTTATCAGAAGAGATTTACGATAATATATTAGACAGCGAGCTGATGGAAAAAGCCGGGGCCTTTTCCGGAAAAACATTCTGGATCGGGAAGCACACCGAAATTGACAACCATAGGAAAAATAAAGATTTAACCTACGGTTTGTCGGCTGTAAGGCTTATAAAAGATGTTATACTAAGCGAAGAAAAAGGTTTGCTTATAATAGATCTAAAAGCTGATTTTATAGAAGCTATGCTTAAAGAGTTGAATCTTGGGGACAGAAGCGAGCTGCATCTTATCAGTCCTGACGGAATTGATATAGCCTTTGAAGTTGTAGATGATAAAAGCCAGAGCTTAGATACAAAAGATGCAAATAACGATATATCATCCAAAGAATTTTATAAAAGAATTTACGGTAACAATGAGGAAGGAACGTTCTTCGAAAAATATAAAGGCGAAGAATACATGGTAATACATACAAAAATTATTACAAATACAGGGGATACCGGATATTCTCTAGTCGGGCTCGTTCCAACCGCTAATTTTAAGGCAGCAGCCGGAAATATAGGAATAGTAACAATAATTTTTACAGTTCTAGCCATTGTTTTTGCATTAGTAATTGGATTCTTTTTAGCTATTGGAATATCAAAGGCTATTAACAAGATATTAAATGCGTCTAAAAAGGTCGCCGACGGTGATCTTACTGTAAAACTTGATACTACGAGTAAGGATGAATTGGGGGTTCTTACTGACAGCATTAATTTAATGGTTAAAAGTATGCGCGAATTAATTTCAAATGCAGCTGATACCGCCGTCACTGTCATAGAATCGGCGCAAACGGTTGCTAAAACTACAAATCAAATATCTATCGTTTCTCATGAGGTAACAAGAACAGTCCAGGAGATTTCTAAAGGATCAACCGATCAAGCTTCAGATTCTGAAAAAGGCGTAAATAAGATGAATGATTTAGCTTTTAAGATTAATGCGGTTTCAGATCATGCTAAGTCAATAAAGTCATACTCTGATGATACTATCAGGCTAACAGAGGAAGGTTTAACTTCAGTTGTTGATCTTGAGAATAAGGCTAAGGAAACCACCAGTATTACCCGAACGATAATTACCGATGCACAGGAATTAAATGTGCATTCTCAGGCTATAGGAAAGATTGTAAAAGTTATCAGTAATATTGCTGAACAGACTAATCTTCTCGCACTAAACGCGGCAATAGAGGCGGCTAGGGCAGGAGATGCCGGAAGAGGCTTTGCGGTTGTAGCCGATGAAATAAGGAAACTGGCCGAACAATCAAGCTCTGCTACCAAAGAAATCGACGATATTGTTAAGAACACCCAGAAACAGACTAAACAAGTTGTTGAGAGTGCTGAATCCTCAGAGAATATTCTAAAATTACATAATATTGCAGTAGAAAACACTTTAGCAGTATTTAAAAAAATATCGGATTCTATGGATAACCTGGCTAGCAAGGTTAGCGAAATTATAAATGGTGTCGAAGATATGGACAATTATAAAAATAGTACAATTATTGCTATTAATAATATTTCTTCTGTATCAGAAGAGATTGCGGCAGCAACTCAAGAAGTATCAGCTTCAACTGAAGAGCAATTAAGTGAAATTGAAGAACTGACTGCATATGCAAACCAATTGGATGCTGCAGCAAAAAGACTTAATGATTCTATCAAGAGGTTTAAAATTTACTAATAAATAAGAAGAATATTTAAAAAGCAAGGCATATACAATACTATTGCCTTGTTTTTTTGTACTTTTTATTGGGAAACAGACTATACATAATAATAGGAATTATTTTATAGATGTGAATTATGAATAGATTTCTTGTTGTTATGTTGTCGTTATCAATTTTCCCGCTTAACATATCTTCGTTTCCTATGCAAAATAATCAAAACAATACTGAGGTTACAGTTTCACAAATCCCGGTTGAAGAGATTGCTGTTATAAAAAACATATCCTCTATTACCTCAGAAGAAGCTTTGGTTGATGAAAAGATAGAAACTATAACAATCTCATTTGCAGGGGATTGCACAATCGGTAGCGATGAAAGTTATAAGGGGCATACTTTTCATAAGGTATATAAGGAAGTAAATGACCCGTCTTATTTTTTTCAAGGTGTAAATAGAGTTTTTTTGAACGATGATTATACATTAATAAATCTGGAAGGAGCTTTTACAAACGAAACTAAAAAGGCAGTTAAAGAGTATCGTTACAAAGGTCCTCCAGAGTATTGTGAAATTTTAAAAAAGGGAGGTATTGATGGGGTCACCCTTGCAAATAATCATACAATGGATTATATGCAAAATGGCTATGACGAAACAGTAAAAACATTGAATGAATGGGGAATCGATTATACAAATTCTGTTACATACTTTATAAAAAACATAAAAGGGGTTAAAATCGGTTTTTTAGGATATAAAGCATGGTCTAATGAGAAGAATACCAAGGAACTATTAATAAAACATGTAAAAGAAATGAGAGATAAGAAGGTTGATTTTATTATAGCCAATTTCCATTGGGGGGATATGTATAGTTATACTCCAAATACTCAGCAAAAAAACATGGCTCATTATGCAATTGATAATGGAGTTGATCTTGTAATAGGGCATCATCCTCATGTTTTACAGGGAATGGAGTGCTATAAAGAAAAAAATATTGTTTATAGCTTAGGGAACTTTTGTTATGGAGGGAAAGCTAATCCTAAAGATAAGGATACTATTATATTTCAGCAAAAAATTTCTTATGATTTAAGTCAAAGTAAAATAGTAGCAACGGATTTTATTATAATACCTGCAAGCATTTCGTCTAAGGCAAACATAAATAACTTTCAACCAATTTTAGTTACAGGACAAGAAGGTGTGAGGATTTTAGAAAAATATAAAGAATTGAGCGATAAAATAAAATAGGGCAAAAAACTTGCAATTGACACCCTGTACATATTTGGTACAATTAAATGGGTGTAGATGAACTATGGAGGGCTTTTATGGATAAGTACTATGAGATACAAATTGCAGGTTTGAAAAGAAAACTTCCCCTTTGTCCTATAAGTAATGATTTATATATCGGAGCATTTATTTTATTCGGTGACGTGGAACTTACAGTAACTTGTGCTAAAGAGTTGCTAAAAAAGGCACCGGAATATGATGTGATGATTACAGCCGAGAGTAAAGGTATTCCTTTGGTATATGAAATGACAAAACAAGCCGGATTAAACAAATATCTTCTAGCCAGAAAATCGGCTAAGCTCTATATGAAGGATGTAGTTAAAGTCGAGGTGCAATCTATTACTACCGAAAAGCGCCAAATGCTCTTTATCGACAGGAATGATGCCGAATACATGAAGGGTAAGAGGGTGCTTATTGTTGATGATGTAATAAGTACCGGGGAATCTGTTAAAGCTGTTGAAAAATTGGTGCAGGATTCAGGTGGAATAGTTGCTGGCCGAATGACAATATTGGCAGAAGGTGATGCAAATAAAAGGGATGATATCATTTACTTAGAGCATTTGCCTCTGTTCGATAAAAATGGGAATGCCATATAAATATTGTTTTTTATAATCAAGCCGCTTATAGAAGCGGCTTTTTTAGCAAAAATTCATGGTCAATTGATGAACATGTCAGCTTTTTCCTGTTCGGTAAGTACTCTGCCGTTTAGTTGCCTTTTAGCCTCATCTATGAGCATTTGTGTAGTATAACAGGGCATTATATATAGAGAGGTGCTTACACCATGACCATTTGATACTAACTTGGAAAAATCTTTGTTTATATCGGAAATATCTGCTGTTGCAAGGATTTTTAAAGTGGCGGTATCAAGGATATGAGACCATGAAATCCCGATCAAAGCTATTTTATCATTGTTATTGCTGAAAACTACCTTTTTAAGAGTAGTTGGAAACATGTCTTTATCAATGGTTCTCAGCAGGTTTCCGTTGTCTGTATCAAAGATGGAAACACTCTGGTCTGCAAATTGAGCAAATAATAGCTTTTTATCGGGGCTAAGTAATAATTTGGTTGCTTCGGATAAAAGATTATCCAAGGTAACCTTTTCCTTATTAGTATTTTCACTATCGAAAATTTTAATCTTGTTGTCCTTGTATGAAAGGACACACAACTTTCCATCAAAGCTAATAGCACCGCTGGATATTCCGTTTTCCTCGATGCGGAAGATGGTATTCTTTGAATTTATATCAATGAGACTTGCCGTTTTATTCTTATCAACAAGAAATATCTTATTCTCATCTATAATGGTACAATAATCGATATTACCGTATTCCATGGCTTCAATAGGCTTTAGCTCCGGAAGAGAGTAAATGGTTGTTTCGTCGTATGTTGGTATAGCTAAAAGAGTAGAATCTTTGTTAGTATAGAATTCAAAATAAGGTTTTGTCTGAATTTCTGATACAGGCGAAAGATCGGAGGCATTAGCCGAAATCAATTTACCGGAGTCAAAACCTATTAGGATTATATTATCATTAATAAATTTAACATCTGATATTCTATCTTCGTAGGTAGTTGAAATTAATAATTTATAATTCTTTACATCCCATAGAATAAGCTCACTATTATCGGATGTATAGGAAACCGCAAGATTACCATCCGGTGAAAAAACAGCATTTTGTATTGCTTTATTGTGGCCTTCCAGAGCAATTGTGTTTTCATTTATAATAGGTTTATAGATGTAAACCTTTTCTGAGTTCCATAATGAAAAAATAAGCTTGCCCTTTGCTTGGGCTACCTGATAAATTGAGCCGCTACGACTTATTCGGTAGTTAATTAGCTCAGTGACGATATTATTCATTAGCCAGAATTTTATTGTTCCGTCGTAGGAAGATGCAATTATAATATCGTTGTGAATTTGATAATCAGATACAGAATCTCCATGGCTAAAGATATTATCTATATTCCCTGTTATAATATCAACAACCTTTATGTTTTCCCCTTCAACCAATACGATTTTTGCAGGATTAGCAGGGACAAAGGTAGCATTATTTATTGACGAATTAGGGAAGAGGATAGATGATTTTGAACCTTCAGGAGAGAAAACCTCCATACATCCTTTCCCCGATTCAAAAATCCCCATATCAGCATCAAAAAAATTTGAGATTACTACCAGAAAATCATCTTCAGAATAATCAATATCCGAGATGTTATTATATTTAGTATTAAGCGTATTAATTAGAGAGTAAGAGCTCATATCAAATATAAAAGTTTTTCCGATTGAAGTTCCTACACCGAGAAAATCGCTATTTTTACTAAAAGTCATACATGATACATATTTACCGAAGCTAGATGAATCTGACTCAGTCAGCATTAACTTATCAATTTCAATAGTGTAGAGTAAATCACCAGAACCGACATCAACAAAGCAGATTTCTCCTACACTATAATAGACCAGAATATTTTTATCGGATGAATAAGTCAATTTTGATGCGAAATCAGTTATCTGCCATTTTATATTCCCATATATATCGGCACAGATGATGTAATCGTCATAATTTGTATTGGACGATGTTACAGCTAAAACGGTGTTATTGTCAACGAATAAAATATCATTATCCTTAGGAACGCCTTTATTAGTAAAAATCTTCCCGAGTGGCTTTCCGTCTTCGATATTCCAAAAATAAATACAGCCGTTTCTACAGTTGGTCAGCAAGGTTTTTCCGTCAGGGCTTATATCCAAAAAATTAACATCCATATCATGATCCAGTACTATATCACCATCAAAGTAGTAGTCAGCTTCATAAACCGATAGCGCTTTTGACATTGCATACTCTGCTTCATGTACATATGGCCTATCAGGGTTTGTCATATCATAAGGAAGAGCCGCTTGGGCGGCAAGAATTGCTCGGTATCTATCTCCGCTTTCAAAATACCTATTTGAAATATCAGCCAGATATCTTGATTGGCCTATTTGAGTCTCTTTAATTTGAGCTGAAATCTCTATATTTTTTTGATTAATTTCAATGGACTTTTGATTAATCTCCTCTGATTTTTTACTGATTTCCTGTGACTTCTGATTAATTACAATAGCTTGATACGTACTAAAAGAGCCAAAGGCGAGAAAAAAAGCAGATATTGATATGGATGCAGTAAGAATTGTCTTTACAAGCCGCTCCTTATGGCGTTGCTTAAGGTCATCATAGGTGCAATTAAGCATCGGTGCAAGAAGACGCAAAACCTCGGTTTTTAGTTTCTTAAACATCTCTTTTTCAGTTGCCGCCCTTATGTCTGCGGCAAGGGGCTCAACCTCAACAGTAGATTCTATAACCGAACCGTCTTCTAAAGTCTTAACTTCTTTTACAAAACGCAATTGCTCGGGAAAAGAGTCTTTTGGCTCCCCCTCAATTAATAGCGCAAGAATCTTATCTTGTCCGTGAAGCTTTTTAAAAGTCTCGATTTCTTTTAACACCCATTGTGATTGAGGTGTTCTCGGTGAACATATAACTATTAAATATTCAGAGGATTCCAATGCAGCCGAAATATTATCGGCAAGATTAGATGAGGTAGGTAATTCATCTCTATCTCTGAAAACCCGTTGTATTTTCTTTTTATTAGTATTTTTTAAAATACTTTTAGGTATTTTAAATGTTTCTAGCAAACGGTGAAGCCTTTCGGCAACTGATTTATCTGGTTCTGTATGGCGGTAGCTGATAAAAGCATCATATGTATAGTTGATTTCCGGATTCATACTTTACCTCATTTATCCATTTTATTAAATATTAATGTTTAATAAAATGGGTGTCAAGAGTCCTTCCGGTTGCTACTATCTTCAGCACGGTATGAAGGGTTTAATTTATAAACATTTCAGCTTTTTCTTCCTCTGTCAGTACTCTGCCGTTTAGCTGCCTTTTAGCTTCATCCAATAACAACTCGGTGGTGTAATAGGGAACAATATATAAGATTTCACCGGATGTTCCGCCAGCTGACAGAAAGAAAGAAAAGTCATTGTTAATATCTTTAATTTTGGCCGCAGCAAGTGTTTTGAAGTTATTTGAATCAATGATAAAAGAAGTAGAGCTGGAAATTAAGGCAATTTTGTCTTTATTATTACTGAATTTTACGTTTATTTCAGAAAAGAAGGAATTCTCATCAACTATTTTTTTATGGCTCCCGTTTTCAGTATCATATATATGAATACTATTATTATCAAACTGAACCAGCAGTAATTTTTTGTCAGGGCTTAAAAACATGGCCTTTATATTTAATGGTAGGTTATTAATAGAAAGTCTCTCTTCGAATGTAATACCTATATCAAACAATTTAATACTTTTATCGCTGAAAGAAAGGGCACAAAGCTTTCCGTCATCACTAAGCACTCCATTATCAAGAGTATCGCTTTCATAATTATGTAAAACTTCATTGGTTGAAATATCTGTGATTCTTGCAATGGATCTGTGTATAGAAAACAATTTATTTTCATTTGTAAAAGAGAAGGCTTTAACATATCCTGAGTAGTATTCATGGGGTTCGATTATAGAGATAAAATTCAGATCGGGCAATGAATATAAATAAAATCCGTTAAAGGAATTTACAGCCACTATTGTGGATTCTTTATTTATGCAAAATTTTGAATAAAGATTGTTAGACTGAATTTCAGATATAACAGATAAATCAGATGTTCTTAATGTCGCATATTTATTTGCTTCAGGATAGCTATTATTGAAATTTACTAACAGACTTTCATTATTAATAAAGCAAACATCATAAATATTGTTATCAAACCATTTTGATGTAATTAACTCATGTTTTTGAACATCCCATACACAAACCCTACCAGTTGGTGAAAAACTTACTGCAAGACTATCATCGGGAGAATAAAAAAAGTCGAACATTAGTTGAGTGTAGCCATCTTGAGCGTGGTCATCCAATGGAATATTTTTTTCATTTAAAATTTCTTTGAACAAGTACACATCATTTGAGAGAAATAAAGAAAATATCAATTTATAGTTTGCCAAGACAACATTTTTAACACGTGCATTTCTGGCAATTTGGTATTTCGGAAGTTCAATCATATCTTCTTCTTTTATCAGGAAAAATTTAATAGTACCATCGTTGGAAGATATTATTATTGCCTCTTCCCACAAATGGTAATCAGTTATATGATCTCTGCTAATAAATGTACTATTAATTGTACCGGTTTTAATATCAATAATATTTATCTTTTCCCACTCAATAAAAACTATTTTTGATGGATCTGTATGTAAAAAGTTAATCTTCTCAACACCTCCAATTTGGAAGGTCCATTTATAGGATGGAGTTGTACTTTCGGGAGGAAAAATCTCTAAGCAATCATTGTTACCTTCGGTTTCAGCAGTAGAATTAAGAAAATAAGATACAGCAATTAAATATCCGTCATCAGAAAATACAATATTGTCTACTATTTTATTCTCTGTGTTAATGGTGTTGATGTGTTTTCCGTTTATACTGTCAATAGTAAAAATTTTACCGATATTTGTACCAAAACTGATAAGGGTTGAATCACAATTCATTGCTATGCAGTTAAGGTAAACAGAGTCTGAAGAGTCTATCGAGACATCCTCTATTAAACCTTCTATTGAAGTACAGAAAAGCGTATTCCCTGTTACAGCATCAACTAAGAATACCATGTCTTTTTCTTCGTAATCACGAGGGTAACTATCATAAATAGCTAGAAGCTTTTTATTAGGATTATATGCCACCAAATCACCTTTTAACTCACTTTGCCACACTATTGAACCACTATTGTCGATACACGAATATTGTAGCCCGTTGTCTTTATCATAGTAAGAGGTGACAAAGGAGTTATTGTCTATAAAATATGTATTATGTTCATCTGCATTATTATTAGTAAAAATAGAGCCTAAGAGTGAGCCATCATCGGTATTCCATATATATATAAATCCATCATTTGAAATGGTAAGCAGAGTTTTTCCGTCAGGGCTGGCCATTAAATAGTTAATAGTCGTGTTATGGTCTAGGACAATATCACCATCAAAATAACCATCGACCTCATAAACTCCTAAAGCCTGTGACAAAGCATATTC
This sequence comes from Clostridiaceae bacterium, assembly GCA_012520615.1. Taxonomy (GTDB): domain Bacteria; phylum Bacillota; class Clostridia; order DSM-8532; family DSM-8532; genus DTU059. Next base: position 10,441 of record JAAYNX010000205.1, read on the forward strand.
TGCCTCCTCGACGTAAGGGCGGTCAGGCTCGGCAAGATTTTTTGGCAAAGCTGCCTGAGCTGCAAGAATGGCCCGGTATCTATCGCCATTTTCATAATATCTGTTTGATATATCAGCTAAATATAGTGATTGACCGATTTGGGTTTGCTCAATTTGTGCTTTGATCTCAATATTCTTCTGGTTTATTTCTTCTGCCTTTTGATTAACTTCCTGAGATTTTTGATTAATGATAAGGGCTTGGTATGTACTGAAAGAACCAAAAGCAAGGAAAAAAGCAGATAATGATATAGATGCAGTAAGAACTGTCTTAACCAGCCGTTCTTTATGACGTTGCTTAAGGTCATCATAGGTGCAATTAAGCATCGGTGCAAGAAGACGCAAAACCTCGGTTTTTAGTTTCTTAAACATCTCTTTCTCGGTTGCAGCCCTTATGTCTGCGGCAAGGGGTTCCACCTCGACGGTGGTTTCTATAACCGAACCGTCTTCTAAAGTCTTAACTTCTTTTACGAAACGCAGTTGCTCTGGAAAAGCTTCTTCGGGTTCTCCTTCAATTAAAAGGGCAAGTATTTTATCATGACCGTGAAGTTCTTTAAAGGTCTCAATTTCTTTTAATACCCATTGTGATTGGGGTGTTCTCGGAGAACATATAACTATTAAATATTCAGAGGATTCCAATGCAGCCGAAATATTATCAGCAAGATTAGAAGAGGTAGGTAACTCATCTCTATCTCTGAAAACACGTTGTATTCTCTTTTTACCAATAGCTTTTACTATAGTTTTAGGTATTTTAAATGTTTCGAGTAGCCGGTGCAACCTTTCTGCTACTGATTTATCCGGCTCTGTATGGCGGTAACTAATGAAAGCATCATATTTGTAAGAATTCATGTTATTACCTCAATATCCATATTAATATCAGATTAATGGTTAAATATCTTTATGTCAAGTATTGAGTTTTATTATTTCATATTAACTATTATTATGTTAACATAAAGATAATTGACAATATTCAACTATGATATAAAAGGACAATGGATTATGACATTAAAAGAATTACTAAAATACAACGAAATTATTATTCAGTGCCATGACATTCCGGATGCGGATGCAATAGGTTCCGGATTCGCTTTATATTCTTTTTTTAAAGAGAAAGGAAAGCAAGTTAGACTAATTTACAGCGGCAGGGCTAAGGTGACGAAATCCAATCTTGTTATATTAATAAAAGAATTATCAATACCTCTAGAATATGTAGAGAGTATTGATGCTCCAGAGCTGCTTATAACAGTGGATTGCCAATATGGGGCAGGTAATGTAACAAAGTTTCAAGCAGATAATGTCGCAATAATAGACCATCACCAACAAGAGGTTACAAATGTTCCTCTCAACGAAATCAGATATTATTTAGGGAGTTGCTCCACATTAGTATGGCTGATGTTAGAGAAAGAAGGCTTTAGGGTAAATGAACACCCTGATGTTGCCACAGCGCTCTATTATGGATTACTTACAGATACTAACAGCTTTATAGAGCTACATCATCCCTCCGACAGGGACATGAAAGATATGTTGATTCATGACCCGAATCTTGTTCGAAAACTCAAAAACTCCAACTTAACAATGAACGAATTAGAGATAGCAGGGGTTGCACTGCTTAGAAGCTCTTATAATTCAACATACAGGTTCTCAGTTATTAAAACCCAGCCATGTGACCCCAATATCCTAGGATTTATTAGCGATTTAGCTATTCAAGTTGATACTATTGATGTCTGTATCGTATATCATGAAACCCAAACAGGGATTAAGTTTTCTGTACGTAGTTGTATTAAAGAAATTATGGCCTCAGAGCTGGCTGAATATGTTTCTGAAGAAATCGGTTCGGGAGGAGGGCATAAGGATAAGGGCGGTGGCTTCATAAGCCATAGTGAGTTTATTCGCCGATATCCTGCGATAAATTCTGACGAATATTTACTTACCCGACTAACAAAGTATTATGAGAGCTTCCAAGTTATTGACTGCGAAGTGTACAAGCCTGATTTATCTACTATGGAAATATATAAGAAACGTCCTATAATGCAAGGTTACGTAAAATGTACCGATGTAATTGAGAAAGGAACACCGATAATAATAAGAACAATGCAATGTGATATGGATGATTTGGTTTCAGATGAAAATATTTATATTGTAATAGGCATTAAAGGCGATGTTCACCCTGTTTCAAAGGAGAAATTTCTTATGGGGTACGAGATTATAGACGAGCCTTATGAAATTGAGACTGAATACTTCCCACATATTTGTGATAAAAAAACAGGAAACATTGTTGACTTACGACCTTATGCAAAAAAATGCATATCCAACGGTGAAGTTAATATTTATGCAAAACCTTTAACAGAGACCGTCAAGGTGTTTACATTATGGGACAGAGATACATATATGCTTGGAAAGCCCGGAGATTATTTGGTAGTACGTGAAGATGATGAGAAGGATATTTACACTGTAAATAAGGATATATTCGAAATAATGTATGAAAAATAGTATTGAATTATTATACATTTTAACGTATAATAATTCATATGTTTTTGAAAGTGGTGGTATTTAAAATGAAGCATTTATTATGTTTAAGTCAATGGACCAGTGAAGAGATTAATGAAACTTTAAAGATGGCTGAAAAGCTTAAATATGAAAATAAAAATGGAATAAGACACAATCATCTATTAAAGGGCAAATCTCTTGGTTTGATTTTCAGCAAGTCTTCCACCAGAACAAGAGTGTCTTTTGAAGTTGGCATGTATCAATTAGGCGGATATTCTATGTTTTTAAGTTCAAACGATATTCAGCTTGGCAGGGGAGAAACTGTATCCGATACGGCAAAAACTCTGTCCAGATATTTAGATGGTATTATGATAAGAACATATAAACAAAGCGATGTTGAAGAATTGGCTGCCTGCGGCAGTATACCTATTATTAACGGATTAACCGACAGCCAACATCCATGTCAGATTCTTGCCGATCTTCAAACAGTTAAAGAATATAAAGGAAAGCTTAAGGGCTTGAAATTAGCCTATGTAGGGGACGGTAATAATGTAGCCAATTCACTTTTGATAGGATGTGCAAAGGTAGGTATGAATATATCGGTAGCAACGCCGCAAGGTTATGAATGTGATAAAACATCTGTTATTCTTGCAAAAGAAGCTGCAGCTGATACCGGTGCTGTGGTTGTAACCAGTAATGATCCTCACGAGGCTGTTAATAATGCGGATGTAATCTATACAGATACATGGGTCAGTATGGGAATGGAATCAGAAAAGGAGCAAAGACTAAGTATTTTTATGCCCTATCAAGTTAATAAACAGCTTATGCAAAGAGCAAAGGATGATGCGATATTTATGCATTGCCTACCTGCCTACAGAGGCTTTGAAGTAACCGAAGATGTAATTGACGGGCCTCAATCCGTTGTATTTGAAGAAGCCGAAAATAGGCTTCATGCTCAAAAAGCAGTTCTTGTAAAGCTTATGGGTTAAGTTTCTTTAACGCTAGGCGTAAAGGGTGTGCATGAATATGTTTTATTCTTTTATTATAAGGCGCGCAACAGTAGAAGACGCGCCTGCTGTTTTTTCCATACTTCAAAGGGCATTCATTGAGTACAGCAAAATTACAGGTCAAAGTAATCTTGAAGCCCTTTCGGAAACTATTGAGGATATTAAGAAGGAAATAGAAACAAAGGCTGTTTATATTGCTGTTATTGATAATAATATTTTAGGCACTGTAAGGCTGGATATAAATGGCAATGAAGCCTATCTCAGCAGGTTTGCCGTTGATAGCAATAACCGGAATTCCGGAATAGGAAAATCCCTTATTAGTGTAGTAGATTCATATCTTAAAGAAATGGGTGTAAAGAAGGTTACCCTTCATACATCCTCAAAGCATGATGTTCTTATGCGCTTCTATTATGGCAGAGGTTTTTATGTGGAAGCTATAGAAACTGACCGTGGGTATTTACGGGCGCGGATGGTAAAAGAGTACAATAAACTTTTAAATATTTCAAAATAGTGGTAATATATTATTGCATTATTATTTGTCAACCAGTGTATCAATTGTAAATAAAAGAAGGTGGAACAAAAATGACAACAATTCAAAGATTGATTGCTGCATTATTTATAATTGCGCTGTTATTTACTGGATGCAGCAGAGAAAAACCAGAAAGTTCAGACATATCATCCGACATCACAGATGTGCAGGATAAAAAAGAAAAAGATGATGAAAAAGAAAAATCAGAAAAAACAGAAAAGAAAGATGATTCCGAAAAAGAGACACCTGCAGCTTCAAAAGGCGGTATTTACACAGAGCCGGGAATGGAAATGAATGATTTTTATGATGCCTTTAATGGAGCAATGGGACGTTTTGAAAAGGCGGTTAATAGCTACGAACCAGATGATTTTGACTTGTTTGATGTTGGGTTTGATTTCATTGCACCAACTATTAATATAGTCGGCATGACTCAGTTCGATTATTTAGAACTAGGAGACAACCCGAAGGAAACAGGTAAAAACGGTAATTTTGATGCCATCAGAGAAAAAAATGGTGACATCATAACCTTTAGCGAAAGCATGACAAATGAAGAAGATGGTTTTGCCAGAGATGATTTGAAGGGCGATGTAAAAGAAAATCACGGTACCCTTAACACGAAAACAAATACCTTAATACATGAAGGAACAACAACACGGGACGGTCAGGTAATTGCCAGAAAGGTAACGGAGGTTGTTATGCTACCGGATGGTACTTTTTTGGCACAGTGTTTTGAGAAGCCAAAGAAGCCGTATGATGACAGAATAGAGGACAAAGGAACAGCGCATTTTATTTATTGCTCAAAAGATAAGCTTGAAATAATAACCGCACACTTTGATCCTAATGTAAATTTCACCTATGAATCTATATTAGACAAACCCGATGCCACACCTGAAACTATGTCTGAAGGATATAAAAAAGTCAGACAGCTATTGGTTGAAAACGATGAAGCCGCCGCCATGAAATACTGATATAGGTACAATTAGAATACTACAATACAATATTTTAAATTATAAGGGAACGGTTCTGAATCGTTCCCTTAATTGTATATATTTTTATGTCTTATCTTTATATTGATAATATAATGATTATTGTGCTATTATATATAATTGTTTGCAATAAAAGTCTACTGTGTTAGATTGGATGGATTAAAAAATGATCAAAAGTGAACTCTTGGAAAGATGGACAAAAGAAAAGTCCGAAGAGCTATACGGTATTAAGAACTGGTGTTCAGGATATTTTTCCATATCGGATAAAGGCGAGGTCTTGGTTAATCCATACAAGGAAAAACCTGAGGTAGCAGTTAGCTTTATGGATATTATTTCTGGCATTCGGGACCGTGGTCTTGACATGCCTGTTTTATTACGAATTGAAAATTTGCTTGACTCCCAGATTTCCTTTCTTAACGAATCCTTTATTAGTGCAATTGAGAAGTTGAATTACAAGGGAGCGTATCGGGGTGTTTATCCCATTAAGGTTAATCAGCAGCAACAAGTTGTTGAAGAAGTTACAAAGTTCGGGCAGCGTTACCACCACGGCCTTGAGGTGGGAAGTAAGGCCGAGTTGATAGCGGCTTTGTATGTTATGAAAGACAAAGAAGCATGCATTATTTGTAACGGATACAAAGACGAGGAATTTATAGATTTAGGGCTTTATGCTATAAAGATGGGATTCACATTGTTCTTTGTAATTGAGATGCCCGGAGAGCTTGATATTCTGCTTGAAAGATCTCAGCTTCTTGGCATATCCCCTAATATTGGCATACGTATAAAGCTTTCAGCAAAGGCTGGCGGCCATTGGACTGAATCAGGCGGTGACAGAAGCATATTTGGGCTAAATATATCACAGGTTATTGAAATGGTTGATATATTAAAAGAAAAGAATATGCTTGACTCTTTAAAGCTTCTTCATTACCATCTGGGTTCTCAGATACCAAACATACGTGATATCAGGGCCGCTGTATTGGAAGCCACCTGTGTATATGCAGAGCTGGTCAAAGAAGGCGCACCAATGGGATATCTTGATTTAGGCGGAGGTTTGGCAGTTGATTACGATGGTTCAAATACAAATTATACAAACAGCCGAAACTATAGTGTTGAAGAATATTGCTCCGATATTATCGAAGCGGTTATGATGATTTTGGACCCGTCCGAAATTCCACACCCGATAATTATTACCGAATCGGGCAGAACTACGGTTGCTTATCACTCGGTATTACTGTTTAATGTTTTAGATGTGGAGAAATTTTCAGAGTATAAGATTCCTGAGAAACTATATGATGATACTCCTGAGCAGATTAAAAACCTATTTGATGTTAACAAGAGTATAACGCTTAAAAATATTCAAGAATGTTATAACGACGCACTTTATTATCGTGATGAAATACGCGATATGTTTAAACATGGGAAAATCAGTCTCAGGCAAAGAGCCTTTTCGGAAAAAATCTTCTGGAATACTATTCACCAAATTGCTAAAGAAAAAAGCAAGCTTAAGAATGCACCACCCGAACTTGAAGATATTGAAAGTGCCATAGCCGATATTTATTATTGCAATTTCTCAGTGTTCCAATCGATACCTGACAGCTGGGCTATAGACCAATTATTTCCTATAATCCCTTTGCATAGGCTGCTTGAAATGCCTAAACGAAAGGCTGTAATCGCTGATATTACTTGTGATTGTGATGGTAAAATTGATAATTTCATTGACCTTCATGATGTTCGTCATACTTTGCCTGTCCACGAAATAAACAACGGGGATGATTATTATTTAGGGATATTTTTAGTAGGAGCTTATCAGGAAACTTTGGGCGATTTACACAATCTGTTTGGGGATACAAATATTGTTAGTGTAAGAATAAATCCCGACGGTCACTTTGACTTTGTTAAGGAGATTCAAGGGGACAGTGTATCGGATGTTCTTTCTTATGTAGAATTTGATACAAAGTATATGCTGGAAGCATTTCGTAAGAAAGCCGAAAAAGCTGTGTCTGAAGGCCTTATAAGTGCGAGTGAACGTAAAGAAATTATGCAGGCTTATGATAACGGCCTTCGTGGATACACATATTATGAGAGATAAACAATTAATGGTGTATTATTGCATGGTACCGCAGACCGTTCGAAGTGTTTTTAATATGGTAGCTAACAGCCGCTCAACTTGTATAAATCTAATAATATTCTAATACTATAACGAGGCCGTGCACAGTCTGCCGCTATTATTTTCTCATAAACAATGTACGGATTGTAATAAATAATAATAGTTTTATCAATATACGGAAATACTACTCCTGACATAATTTTTGAGTGAAAGGGGTAGTTTTTTTTGGATCTTTTTAGAAGATATCAATTAGTCGAAACCCAGGACGGATATGACCTTATTTTATTTGTTGATACACAGATGGATGATGTGGAATTTGCCGATGAGTTTGGCAGAATAGACGAAGAAAATAAAAAGCGTCTGGATAGAAATATAATTGATTATATAACAGAGAAGTTTCCGAACATAAAGATAAATATGGTAAAAGTTATGGCGGGAACGGTATTGCTTTCATCTTTTGTTTTAGCAGCCCCAATAAAGGCACAGGCAGCAGAAAACCCGGCCTCAGGATTAACGTATACGCAAAGCGCTTACAATTACAATATTAAAGTCTCGATAAACGGTAATTTGCAAAGCTTCAGCGCCCGTCCTTTTATATATAATAACACCACCTATGTACCGCTTTACGATTTAGGCAAATCAATAGGGGGCAGTGTATGGTGGAATAATACCTCGAATACAGTCGGTATAAATAAAAATGATAATATGATTGCTTTTGTGCGTGGTTCAAGCTTGGCAAGGGTAAATGGCGTTCAGGTGAAAATGCCTGCATCAATTGTTATTGACGATATCACATATGCACCTTTGAGATTTATTGCAGAAAATCTAGGTTATAAAGTGAATCTTAACACGAATACACAAACCATAGAAATCACAAATCAGACAGCAAAAAAATCTAACACTTATGTTGTTGCAGCAGGCGATTCACTTTGGAAAATTGCAAAAAAATTCGGAATTTCGATAAACAGTTTAAAAAATGCAAATGATATTTCCGGTGATATTATTTATCCGGGGCAATTACTAACTATTCCTCAAGGTGCTGCAAATACGGCACCGGCTCCAAAACCTGAAGAAAGCCAAGCACCTATGCCAAACAATACAAAGTGGCCGGATGTTACTTATATTGTTCAACCCGGTGATACAGCTACTTCAATAGCAAAAAAATTCGGTGTATCAACCCAAGAGGTAATGAAATATAACTATATGGATGCTGATGAATGGTTTAACGCAGGTGATAAGATTGCGATATCGGGCTATGCACCGCGGGTAACAACAGTAAAACCCGGGGAAGCTGCTGCTCCGGCCCGGCGAGGTACCGCTGTGGACTGGAATCTTGAAGGCCAATACTTGGTAGAAAGAGGCGACACGTTTACAATCATGGATGTTGATACGGGTAAACAATTTAAAGCAAGAATGATAGGGGGGTATAATCATGCTGATATTGAACCTCTTACAACCTCTGATACAAACATAATGAAATCTTTATTTGGAACGTGGAAATGGTCTCCAAGAGCAGTTGTTATCTATCATAACGGAATGAACATTGCAGCGTCTTTATCGGGAATGCCCCATGGTGTTGATACAATAAATAATGGTGTAAACGGTCATTTTGATCTTTACATGAAAAACAGTACTTCTCACAGCGCATCAACATCGAAAGTATATATACAAGAACACCAAAATATGGTTATGAAGGCTGCGGGACATTAAATTCATTTACAAATCTTAAGAACTTATTTTAAGCGGGTAAAACAAGGAGAATCCCTTGCTTATTTAACGGGATATCAAATACTACTAATGCATTTGATATCCCGTTAGTCATTATTGCTATCTTCACCACATCAATTTCAGCAACATATCTTAATGTAGGGTTGAATAATAGATTTGCATTATAGGCTAACTGAGGGGTATAGCTATGGATAATAATGTTTTTCCGTTGAATTATTTGCCGCTAGGTAAAAAAGCAAGAGTTAAGGATCTGATTTCTGATGGAAATACAAGAAGGAGAATGCTGGATCTGGGCATTATTTTTAATACCGAGGTTGAAGCCCTCCAAAAAAGCCCTTCCGGAGATCCAGTTGCATATTGTATCAGAGGAGCTGTTATTGCACTTCGTTCAGAAGAAGCCTCGCAGATATTAGTGGAGGAAATATAAGGGGGAGAGAACTTAATGGGAGTTTATAAGCAACCCATAACATTATCTTGTCCGGAAAACCAATTAAAGATAGTAAAACTGAACTCCGATGATAAAATAATTGCTCTTGCCGGAAATCCCAATGTAGGAAAAAGTACTGTATTTAATAATTTGACAGGGTTGAATCAGCATACCGGCAACTGGCCCGGAAAAACTGTAACGAATGCTCAAGGTAGATATGTACATAAGGAAAAAGGTTTTATTTTGGTCGATATACCGGGGATATACTCCTTAATGGCAAACTCGTTAGAAGAAGAAGTAGCCAGAGATTTTATATGCTTTGGAAACCCCGATGCTACGGTGATTGTTGCTGATGCAACCTGCCTTG
>JAAYNX010000008.1 GCA_012520615.1 Clostridiaceae bacterium
GTCCTGAGAATCAAAGATTCGTCGCATTTAATGAATCTTAAATTTAATGATCAGTAAATGAAAAAAGCAATTCTCGAAGTAGATAAAATACTAGATGATAAGAGTAAGAAGAATCAAAAAGAACTCGACACCGCTCTAATACTTCCTTTCAGTAATGACTATCAGTTCTGCAATAACGGTGTGTTCTTCTTTGTCGGTAAGATGGGATCCGGAAAGACTTACGGGGTTATCCGTCATATAATGATTACAGACCGACTCGGTGGTGATTCGTTTTATGATCAAATCATCATATCAGCAACTTCAGGATCTATGGATAAAACATCTAAAACATTCATGAACGAATGTAAAGCTCCGGTAACGACGGTATCGGATTCATCCTTAATGGATTTCTTAATGAAACACGTACGACAGAAAGCTAAGTATTATGCTATCTCCAAGTTCTTAGAATCAAAAATGACTGTAATCACTGATGACATGCGAGCTATGATTAATAAACACGATCTTCTAAAAGAAAACGGTGAGTTCGATATGCGAAGACTGACAAACTACATCCTAAAAAAGTTATCGAAATATCCTTTCACTAAATCCCCGTCGAATACCGTACTCATTCTTGACGACTTTGGCGGACATAAGCTTTTAAATAAAACAGATTCACCTCTAGCGAACTTCATTACTAAAGTCAGACATTATAATTATACTGTCATTATCATGTGTCAGACATGGAGGCATATAAGTTTAAATATAAGGAGGTTATGTACCGACTTCGTTATATTTCAAGGTTATTCATATGAAGATATTGAAGCAATTGTTAAACAAAGTGGATGTTCAATACCTTTTCAAGATATATGGGAAAAATATAAGCAGCTGATAAGTCCTAGATCATACATGGAGATTCATATTGTAGCGAGTAGCGTAAAATTTAATGATGTAATCTGGAACAAACGAACAATTTTTTAAGTTAAATTAAATGTGGCTAACAACAGCAATAAATGCAGCAAGTGTAATAAAAAATAGAGCAAACGCAATTGATGAGGCTACAGGTGGAAGAGCGTCAAAATTTTTGAAAAAATATACCGGTAAGATTATAGGAAGCGTTGTAAAAAGAGTTACTCATGGTATTGGTAAGCCGGAATTGAGTGAGAAAGTAGCTAATTTTGTAGATAAAGGTGCTGAAGTATCTAAAGAAGTATTAGGTAATGATAATGTCATTACGCAAAATCTCAGTAACGCTGTGAGTAATATGAAAGTCACACCTATATCGCCGATTCCGGCAGACACTTCGAATAACGCTTTATTAAATTATCAACAACCGTTAACAACAGGATTTTATAATAGAAATATCGGAGGTACTAATTTCCAACGTTATCGACTTAGACGTAGAGGTTCAGGTAAAAGAGTTAAAGTAAGTAAATTTGCTAAAAAGAAGAGACAAAACAAATTTTAAAATTCATTAAATGCAAGATCATTCGACGCAGACGTTAAGAGCTATGTCTCCTTTACCGAAACCTAGAGATATGAAACCTCCTCGAAGATTTAGAGATGTTTATCCTCGTTTATACGGAGCGTTAATAGGTTCGGCTTTGACACTACCTGCAGCAGCTTTATACAAACATTATCAAAAACCAGTGAATAAATTTGCAAGCTATGTAGGTAAAGGAATCGGTAGTTTAGGCAATTATGCTAAAAGAATGACTCAAAATGCTTTAAGTGCTATGTGGAACACACCTTTTAAGGAACCAACACCTGCTGAAGAAAAGAGTAACGATGACACACCGAAACCGACTCCTAATCCGACACCTCGAATAAGCTCTGGAAATGCAGACTATGATCGAAATCATAAAAGTACAATTATTGAGAAAAACTTATAAATTTTATTTTTTCATTATACAAATTTAATGAGCACATTAAAAGGAAGTGAAAGACAAAAAATGTTAATCAATTACGTCAAAGAAGGAATCGTTCCAGAAGGTTTTTACGTTAAACATACTAAAAACGGTACGATACAATTCAGAAGAATTAAGAAGAAAGACACTCAGTCAATGATTGAAAAATATGAAAAGAAGCTTGAGGAATTAAAGGA
>JAAYNX010000106.1 GCA_012520615.1 Clostridiaceae bacterium
AACCAATTTGCAGCAGCAATGGAAATAGCAAAAAGAGATGATAAAACTATATACGAAGCAATAAAAGACTTGCCACTAAATGCAGAAACAAGAGACGCAGTTGTAAAATATGCTTCTGATTTCTCTACCTTTCAAGTAGAAGAAAAAGCCGAAGCATTAGAGAGATTAAAAACTGAACGACTAACTCCAAAATTAGTAGATGAATTATTAAGTAGTGGAATAGAAGTAGAAGAAATGGAAAACGCACTTGTTGATGATTACAAAAAGAAAGAACTTCAAAAGGCTATAACTAAAACTCAAAGAGCAGAAAATGTTTATCAATCAGTTTTAAATGAAATAAGAAGATATAAAAAAACTTATGGTACAGACTTTAAAATAATTAATGAAACACCTGGATATATTACAATTGAATCAACTGAACCTATAAATATGGTAGGACGACTAACAGCTCCTATAATATCCCTTGGGGGACCGAAACATGAACGCTTTAAAATAGCAAAAGGAAACCTATTTACGCACTTAGGATTTGTATTTGATAATATTCCAATCATTGATTTAATGATTGAAAGGAATCCTAATTTAGTAAGTCAGAGCTTAATAGAAGAAAGAAGATATGAAAAAATGCACGAAGAAAACATTACATCCCCATTCTCAATTGAAGATTAAAAACAATGGCATCATTTGATAGAGACCAATTTATAAGAGAACAAGTAAGGAAGAATTTATCTTCTGGTGGAGTTAGTATTGGAATACCAAAAGGAATGGAACAGGATAGAAGTTTTTTTGAAAAGATGTTTGATGTATTGAGAACCGCCGAATATGCAATGGGTGGTATTATTAGTGGAAAAGGAATAGTGGAAGGAGTTAAACAAAGAGTAAGCCCTTCACAAGCATTAGGAGTAACCAATGGTTTTGTTAGTTTGTTAACTGATATATTTTTAGACCCAACAACTTATTTAACAATGGGAACAGGTGGAGCATTAAAATTAACTACCAAAGCAGGTGCTTCAATTGCTTTAACAAAATCTGGTTCAAATGCTTTCTTTAAATTATCTAAAAAAGTAGGTGCAGTAAATGCAAGAAAACAATTTGCAGAGATAGCATTAAGAAATCCTGATTATATTAACAAGGGTGGCTTAAAGTGGATGGGACAAACTATAATTCCTCAATCTGCTTTTACAAAAGTAAACAAGTTTGCAAAGGATAACATAATGAAAATACCCCATATGGATAAATTAGGAAACAAGGTTACCAGAGTTGTTAATATGTTTGACCCTGATTATGCCTTAAGAAGTAATAAGGTGACCGCTGATTTTGCAGATAGATATAAGTTCTTTATAAAGGGAGTAAGAGCAAAGGAAAGGAAGTTTATAGAAGATACAGCAAAACTTGAAAGACCTTATTATAAAAAATATGGAAAAGAATTTACAGAACACGTTACACATTATGCAGAAAATAATAGTTATTTAAATAAACTAGAAGGAGAACTAGCAAGAGATGTTAAAAAAATAGGTGACCAAATTGTAGAAGGACTAAATATGTGGGCTAAAGTAGAATTAAAAAAAGGTATTTTGAAATCAACATTAGGTGAAGTTACTTTTAAAGGTATGTCAAAAGATGTTAGAAAAGTAGTTGATAAATATGTAGATGATATTATAGATGGAACTATTAAAACATCAGATGAGTTTAAAAGTGTTTTAACAAAGAAAGAACTTGATGTCATTTCTAAGGGTGGAGGCGAGTCTATGAAAGCACTTAAAGAAATGATAACAGAACATACAAGAGAACTAGCCAAGACAGAAAAGAAGATATTCAAAATTAAATCAATCAACAAAGGTGTTTTTAAAAAATTAGAAAGCGTTAAGAAAGATATTGAAAATCTAACTAAAAAAACTATTGGGGTATCGGAAAAAAGAATAGCAAAGAAAACATCTAGCATATTATCAAAACAAGAAGCTGCTGGAATTATAGGAAAGAGTACAGGGGTTATTGCTAAGATAGATTATCTATTAGATATTGGAATAAAAAATCCAGAAGAAGCATTGAAAAATCTAGTCCTCTGGAAAACAGACCTTCAAATGGCTATTAAAGAATTAACAGGAGAATATAAAGCATTGCTTGCAAGGGAAAAAGAGATGAGTAAAATGTTTAAAGGTAAAAACTCATATGAAAATATCTTTAATCAAATTAAAAACACTGAACCAAATGTTGACGCCTATATAAGACATATTTTAACAAACAAAGGAAGAGAATATGTAAGAGATAAAGGTGGTGGGGTTTTATATAATGCTTTACCAAAGAGTTTAAGAGTAAAATTAGGTGCAGGAGAAACAAGAAATATAAGAAAAGCAATAAAAGATATTAACGATGAAATGAGAGAAAAGGTTGGTGGTGATATGTTTGAAGCAGACGCATTTAAATCATTTGCTTATAGGGGTGTTGAGCACATAAAAGCAGTTGAGACTAAAAGATTTTTAGATGAAGTTGTTAAAGATTATGGCAAATTAGCAAGAGAAGGAGAGAAAGTAAGAGTGGTTGAAGGTTTAAAATATGTTAGAAGCACGAATAAACATTTAGATGGTTATCTAGTGCCAGAAAGAATTGCAGAACATATTGATAAAACTGCTCAAATATTAACTGGTGATAAAGCAACCAATGAAGTCTTAAAACATTATGATAAAATACATAGTATTTGGAAGGGTTCTGTTACTGGTTGGTTTATTGCTTTTCATACAAGAAACGCAATAGGTGGTGTTTATAATAACTGGTTAGCAAAAATAGATGTTAGCTCATACAAAAAGTATGCCGATTTAGAAATTGATTTAAAGAAAGGTGGAAATAAAATGTGGGTATTGCCAACAGGAGAAACACTAACAACTACTCAATTAGTAAATGAAGCAAAGAAAGTTGGTGCCATTAATCAGCCTGGAATGGTTGATGTTATGATGGAATTAGAAGATTTAATGGGTAAAACAACATTTCAAAAATTAGGAAACTTTCCAAAGGTTGCTATGGAAACAGTTGAAAATGCAATTAGAATGCCTTTATATCTTGATAGAAGACTTAAGGGTTTTTCTGCAAGAGATGCTGCAAAAGAAGTCTGGAAATATCATTTTGACTACGCTCCTGAAGGTTTAAAGCCTTTTGAAAGAAATGTGATGAGAAGATTTATTCCTTTTTATACTTGGACTTCAAAAAATGTACCATTGCAATTAGAGCAATTTGCTAAACAACCAGCTAAATATGGATTGTTTCCAAAAGCAAGAGATGCCTTAGCAGGAGAAGAAGGAAAAGAAGAATATAAAAACTTACCAGAATGGATGAAAAATATAATGACAATTAAGCTAGGAGAAAATGCAGGGGCTGCAATGTGGTTACAACTTAATTTGCCAATAGATGATTTAAATAAATTACCATTAGATAGGCAAGGTGTTAAAGAATTAACTTCTTTAATAACCCCATTTTTAAAAGTGCCAACAGAGCTTTTAATGAATAGGAACCTTTTCTTTGGAAGAGATATTGTAAATAAAGATTTACCAGCAGAATTTCAAACTGCAAAAGCAATAGAACAAGTAAAATATATTCCAACCCCATTAAAAGAGTTTTTAAATATAAGAAAAGTAAAATACAAAACAAGAAAGAAAGGTGCAGTAGTTTGGGAAGAGAGATATGAAATGGACGCAGTCAAATTACATCTTTTACAAGGAGCCGTTGGCAGATATTACTCAACCGTAGGACAAATGTTTGATAAGGATAAATCATTTGCAGGCAAGGTGTTGAGGCTTATTGTTGGTATGCCTGTTCAAGAATTAGATATGGAAACACAAGAATATTATAATACTTACCAAAAAGAAAGAGAGGAAAGAGAAACTAAATCTTATTTACAAAGAAGAAAGTTTGAATAATTTTAATAGATGTGATAAAATAATAATAATATGGTACAAGTTTTTAAAAGCGGATTACAACCAGACATTCCAGATACAAGAGATTATCAATTATTAGATTGAATAATACGAAACATTCCTTCAAGGTCAGTTGTATCTGTAAGGTACTTTTTACCGTCAGAAGACTCTAATTTCAGTTGTACGATATTTTCGTACGACTTATCAACTCGTCTTTTTTGTACTCTTAAAATGCAAAAGAGGATACATTGTGTATCCTCTTATATTAAGGATAGATTATTCTACCCTATTTTTTTTATAGACTGTTTCCCAGTCTTGGTCGTCTTCATCAGGGTCGTCAAATAGCTCTGGCATAAATTCGGTGATTTCTCTTTGTCTTCCATCCCAATAGAATAATTTCTCTCTAGGGTCTGACATTTTTATGCTCCTTGATAAATGTAGTCGTACTGCTTTCGACGAGCTATCTCGTTCTCAATAATCAT
>JAAYNX010000164.1 GCA_012520615.1 Clostridiaceae bacterium
AGTGCTGTAAATTTATCCAGCATATTGCCATCTTCCTGCTCAAAAAGCTTATGCTCGAGAAAATGGGCGATTCCGTCAGGAACGTGTATTTCTTTGTCATTTCCCTGAACTTTGAACACACTGTCTATCGAACCGTAATTAGTGCCAAACATAGCGGTTTTCTTGTTATATCCCGCTTTCTTCACAAAGAACACTTTAAGACCTGTTTTATGTTCATACTCATATATGGTTTCGCCTAGTTTATCGAAGGTCAAAGTACGGTAATTCATATCATTCCCTCCTTGCTCCTGCTGCCATCGGGTTTTAGGAAATATATCGTATCAAGTTGTACATTTTGGGCCACTCTTATCACATCATCCAATGTGACAGCTTTTAGTTTTTCAATCATAGAGTTGAAATCCTCTCCGCTTTCTGTGAGGTGCTGACTCAAGAAGAAATCCACAATGGCTCCCTGGCTGTCTTGCATAGCCTTCATACCGGTTTCAAGTGATTTAAGGGTAGCTTCAATATCTTCTTTTGATATATCTCCCTTTTTCATTGCGTCAACTTGTTTTAGAATTATATCTTCGGCTTTACTTCTATTCTCTGCCTCAATTCCGCTCATAATAATCATTAGCCCTTTATATTTTTCAAGCACAGACTGAGCATAATAGGCTAAGCTTTCTTTCTCCCTTACATTACGGAACAACTTTGAATGGGCATCACCGCCAAGAATTCCATTATATACAACCATGGGATAGTAGTCATCTGAAGCCGGCTCCACATACGTCCTAAATCCCATACAGAGCTTGCCTTGGCTGATGTCCATCTGTTCATCAACCTTTTTAACCTCCTTAACATCCTTACGAATGCAAGTGGTGTCAATTTTTTTGACATTACTTCTATCCATTGCCAAAAAGCCGTCAATGAAACGCTGAATGCTTTTATCATCAACTTCTCCAGAAATATATGCATAAGCCGGATAGGTTTTAATCATTTCTTCATATACGGCCAATGTATCTTCAGGGTTAAGCAAAAGCGCATCTTCCTCAGTTCCGTCCTCAGGAATAGAGTATGGTTCATCTGCGCACATCTCTTCTATGCATCTTGAAAGAGAAAAACGCATCTTATCATTTACTCTGCTTCTTATATAGTCCACCATGTTATCTCTTTCTTGCATGAAAATAGACTTTTTAAAACCTCCGCTTTCCACCAAAGGTTTTTCGACCATACACTTCAAAAGATCACTGCATTGATCAAAAAGCCTTTCTCCCTTCGTGTATCTATCTGAAATATGCGACATATGGAATCCAATGAATTGCAGTTCGCCTTTTTTGATTACACTTCCATCAATGTCGGCACCATATAGTTCTTCCAGCTTGCTTTCAAGTTCTATAACACTGGGGTAGCTTTCACATCCTCTTTTCATAATTAAAGGCAGAATAGCATTGCCGCTGGCTCTTTCCTTAGAAAGATTGTCTATAAAGAATAAATCGGCTCTTGATGTTTTGAATTTATCCGAATTAATCCGGTAAAAAGTAATACCATTTTTCTCAGCCAGCTTCTCGGCTGACGTTATACCGGCGTTCAATCCCATAAAAACTCCTCCTTACATATCATTTGAATGGTATTTTTTCTTAATCATGATATCTTATACCTTATCAGTCATGGCAATTAAAGTCTAGAATTTTTCTTCTCTTTCTTCGCATTTTATGGTAAGATATAGAAATTGATATGATTTTGTTACGGGGGTTAATTTACAAGTGTTGTTTCTTAATTATGAAAATCAATTGCTTTTCATAATAGTATTAACTTTTTCGTTCTGGCTTTTTGTCAGTTCCATTATTATACCTTTCCAACCTTTAAAAACAAGATCATTCGGAATATCTTTTATTTTACCATTATGCCTTACCTCCGCATCGTTCATAGTATCGGTTTACAACAAGTTTGACGCTATCGCCCTGTTTGTTGTTGCTCACGTATTGCTGTTGATAAACTGTTCTTTAGTAATGCTTATTAATAAAAACTCTGATTCGTTAAGAGTTTTCCCAATTATCCCTTTTATATTATTAGGGCTAGGTTTCTATCTCTCGACCATGTCAATTTACACTCGTTTATTCTGGCCAATAAGATTTATAGTATTGATTACTCTAGTTGTAAATTTAGTTTTATTAATAAATAATTTATTCCTCAAAGTAAAAGATGAAATGATGGGTTTTGCAAGCCTATTTATTCTATCCTTTTCAGTCGGACTCATAATTCTGTCAGGAGAAGTTAGTGCAGAAGCTCTATTCTTAATGGCACTGGGATATATTTGCGCTGCTTTATACGTATATAAAAATGCCTTACTTAATTTTTTCAATGAATACAGGCAGGCCACCGAAGCTCTTAAAAGAATGAATTCATCGATACAAACAGAAGTAATTAAAAGAGTTGAGGCCATTGAACGCTCAAACAGAAAACTATTGGAAAAATCAAAGACCGACAGCATGACAGGTCTATTGGTTAAACCTGCCGTTATAGAAAAGCTAAACAACTTTATTGATCGTTCTCCAAGAAGTACGCTGTCATTGCTAATGTTTGATATAGACAGATTCAAGCAAATTAACGATTCACTGGGTCATCAGGTTGGTGACCAATGTATCAGAAACATAACAAACTTTATTCAAACATCATTCAGGAAGGAAGATATCCTAGGCCGGTATGGAGGAGACGAGTTTATAGTTCTTTTGCCTGACACTACCGCTGTAAAGTCTTTTATTATTGCAGACCGGTTTAGAGAGTTGATTCAAACCAAGTCAAATCCAAAGGTTACTATTTCAGCGGGAATAGCCAATTTCCCTACCGACGGCAAATCCGCTTCCGCTCTTATCGAAGCGGCAGACAAAGCTCTTTACGTATCAAAAGAAAAAGGGCGAAACACCGTCACCCTTTTCTCAAATCTTCAGTAGAAGCCATATTAAGTATTTTATTAGGTAGAAGCTATTATATATTGCCTGCTACGATTTAGCGCTCCGGGCCAACATCCGGTTTCTAGTCGCGCCCGCTACGCAATCCATGCTCCGCTTTAAATCGTTGCAGGCAAGCCGCTTAGTTTGTATGTCATGTCCCTTGCTGTAGCTTCTACCTAATATAAGCTTTTACTCCTTGACTGCGCCTGAAGTAATACCTGATATAATCTGTTTCTGGAACAGTATAACAATTATTAGCGTAGGTATTGTCAGTATTACAGTTGCTGCGGTAACCTGCCCCCAGAATATCTGGAACTGCCCTCTTAGAAATGAGATAGCAACAGTTGCAGTTCTAAACTTCTCATCACTGTTTAAGGTAAGGGAAAGTAAGAACTCATTCCAAACGCCGATAAAGGTCATGATTGCAGAAGTAAAAATTCCCGGCATAGCTAAAGGAAGTATAATTCTGAAAAACGTTCTTATCTTAGATGCTCCGTCTATATAGGCAGACTCCTCCATCTCAACCGGTACCTTGGCAAAATGAGTTATAAGGATAAATGTGGCCACAGGCAGTGTAATCATTGAGTATGGCAACGTAATATAGAAGGAGTTTGTCCAGCCCAGCTTTACAAAAGTTCTATAAATCGGCCCTACCACTATCATTTGGGGGAACATGCTTGTGGCGAGAATTACTGCTACCAGCACTTTTTTAAATTTGAATTTCAGTCTTGCAATTGCATATGAACAAAATGATGCAATTAGTGTGACATATATGGTGGTAATTGATGCGATAATAAAGCTGTTTTTAAGCGAATTCAAAATAGTGGTCTTAAATAATGCCTCATAGTGTTCCATTGTCGGTTGGTCTGCAAAAAGCTTTAAGGCACTTTGACCCCAAATTTCGCTTTCCGGTTTAAAGGATGTCAACGTGACCCATATAAACGGGAAAGCAATAATAAGCAAATATAGAATAATAACAGTCATTATTGTTTTTGATGTTTTTGCTGTTTGCATATGCCCTCCTTAATCATTTATGAGCTTCACGTTGAGAAGCTTAATATACGCAAATGTTATCAATCCTACTGTTAGAGCCATTACAAGAACAACAGCCGAACCATAACCAAAGCGTGTCTGAGCGAACATGACCTTATATGCGTAAATAGAAACCGATTCAGTTGTCCCCCCCGGCCCACCACCGGTCAATACGTAAATCAGGTCAAAGACTCTGAATGCATCTAATGTTCTGAAAAGCAACGCTACAAATATTGAAGGTTTTAATAACGGTAGGGTAACAGACCCGAATTGTTGTAATTTTGTCGCACCGTCCAGTGACGATGACTCATAAAGTGAGTGAGGAATAGTTTGCAATCCTGCCAGAAGCAGTAGTGCCATATAGGGAGTTGTTTTCCAAACATCTGCCAGAATAATAGCCCAAAGAGAACCTGTGCTGCTTAATAAAAGCTCGGTAGGCTCCGGAATAATTTTTAACCATGCAAATAGATGAGATATAATGCCGCTAGAGCCGTTATACAGGTAGGACCATATTAAAGCAGCTACCGCTGTGGGTATCGCCCACGGTATAAGGGAAACTGTACGGATAATTCCACGCCCTTTTAATGCCTTGTTCATAATTAGAGCCAACGCCATACCGAAACAAAGCTCAAAAAATACCGATATAAACGTAAAAATCAGCGTAAACCCAACCGTAGAGTGTACTCGGGTATCGGTTAGAACTGACTTAAAATTATTTAGACCTGAAAAATTAGACGATATAATTGCTGTATCTAATTCCGATGCAACCGCAAACATATCTTCTTCGCATACGAAGGGTTCATCAAAGCTGTAGAGCTTTTCAAGAGATGACATTATATTATCGCGTATTTTTGTAACATAGGCCAATTTTTCATTATTGACTGACACCACAGAAGCCATGTCAGGACTTGAAATATTATTAAGCATATATTGGTCATATTCATCAAGCATGTTTCTGATAGCGTCTATTTGAAGCTTTGTCTCATCTTTGGTAACAACTTCTTCTTCCATATCAAGAAATGATCTTATATAGAATGCTGTTTCGTCATATAATGCAATATTATAGTTGGCGTTTATGTACAATCCGGATTTGGCTTGATCATTCAGCTGAAAATCGAAAAACGCATATCTTAAAGATTCCCCAATGGGAATTATCGAAAATAGTAAAATAAACACTACTGCAGGCAGTATTAAAATATATGCAGTTTTTGATTCAACTATTTTGCTTATATTTTTCATATACACCTCAATGAGGCAGAGGCTTCAGGGATACTGAAGCCTCCGCAATGGCTTTTATACTATTGCTGATTACTATTTCAACAGGCCTGATATTGTATCGGCAGCAGAATCCAGCTGACCATTGCCTGAAAGATATTCGTGTGCTTTTATCTGAATCTGATCAGATATTTCTGAGTAATTAGCTACAACAGGTCTTGCAATGGTTTTTGCCAATGCATTTGAAAAACCTTGATTGGTGAGAAGAGCATTTTTCGCCAATACATCTGCATCGGTTAATAATGCATTGAAACCTGGTAGATAGCTTCCAACTGTGGCATTAATTTTTTGTCCTTCAGGACCTGCAATAAATGCAAGGAATTCTTCAGCGCCTGCTTTATTCTTGGCATTTGCATTGATTCCGAGAATCCATCCGCCTACGGTTCCGCCGCCCGGCAGTGGAGCAAATCCTACTTGATTACCCTTAACGGTATATTCCCCGCTTGCAGCCATACCGTTCATGTAAGGCCAGTTTCTAGCAAATACAGATTCACCGTTTAAGAATGCGTTATGGGTCTCTCCTTCTGTATATACCAAGATATCTTTAGGTGTAACATCTGATTTTGTGAATTGGTTCATCACTTCAAGTCCGCCCTTAACATCGGTCCAGTTTGCTGTAAACTCATTGAGATTACAAACAAGACCTTCATACTGACCGGATTGATATACATGGCCGTATTTGGTGCCGCCTTGGCCCTTGTATTTCTCGGCCATTGCAAGCAAGTCAGCCCATGTGTAGTTGCCGGATTCCAGCTTCTGTGCATCTTCACTGCTTACGATATCACTTCTGTAAAACAGGAAGCCTAGGTCTGGGAAGTAAGGTAGAACATAGTTTTTGCCCTTATACTTACCTGAAGCCATTGAACCTGCGTTAAAATCTGTTACTTTCCAGCCTTTAGCTGCCAAGAGCTCGTCTATTGGCTGTAAATAGCCTGCGGCTGCAAATTCACCGGCCCAAACAACGTCCATAGAAATAACATCATATTCGCCGGATTTACTTGAGAGTGAGTTGAGCAGTTGATCATGCATATTTCCTGAGTCGTTTGTCATAACAACAGTTTCAACTGTGTAGAGTTCACTGGAGTCATTAAACGCTGCTATTAATTGGTTTAAAGCATCTGTTGAGTCGGCTTGCACAGCAAATGTCAGCTTGGTTTTTTCTGCCGGAGCTGATGGTGATTCAGCATCTTTACTTGGTGAAGGTTGTTCTGACGGCTGTTGGGACTGAGTTGTCGGCTGAGATCCACATCCTGTTACAAGCGCTAAGATCATGATTACTGTAAGTAGAATAGACAATACTTTTTTCATGACAATCCCTCCTTGATTTATCCCTTTTGAATTGTGATTAGGTTTAACCGTGAAACCTCTTATTGACATTATGTCATCTTAGAAATACAATACTTGTATAATATTTTAAATGCTAATAATATTTTTAGATTAAAGTTCTTTTCAAAATCGGTATATATTTAATAGTTTATACAGGTTCTATTCCTAGCTAAAAAAAGAGATTCTTCTTTATGTAGTTGGTGTCATTAATGTAGTTGGCTTCATTTGGTTTTTTGATCGATGGGGGGCGGTATCATGAGTAATAAGATTATTTTTAATAAAATAGAAAAGTATGCGTCATATTATAAACACCCTTCCTACTATTTAGAGCGTAAAATGCTCAATGCTCTAAAACGCGGAATTCGTAAAGAGGCCGTGGAAACCCTCAATGTCATCAATAAAATGGAGCGCGCACGGCTTGCCGACACTCCCATCCGGTCAATCAAAAACTCCTTAATTGCTTCCTGCACATTATTTACCCGGGCGGCAATCGATGCAAACGTTCCACCTGAAGATGCCTTTTCCCACTCCGATGTACATATATTAGAAATTGAATCATGCAATAATTTGAATGATCTTAAAGAATATGAATATAAAATGTTTGAGGATTATTTTCAGCTCATAGAAAAATACCGTCAAGAGAACTATTCCCCTCTTACAGTTAAAATTGTTCAATACATCCATGAAAATATTACCGAACAAATTAAACTGGAGGAAATCAGTTCTCTTGTCAATCGCTCAAAAGCATATATAAGCATGTTTTTCAAAAAGGAAGTGGGTATAAGTCTAATGGACTATATCAACCTTAATAAGGCAGAGGAGTCCAAATATTTTATTAAGTATACCAATATGTCCATAGCTGAAATCGCCTATTTATTCAACTATTGTAATCCCGCATATTTCTCCAATATCTTTAAAAAATACCTCGGCGTAACTCCAAGCGATTTTAGAGCATCCAGACACGGGGACGGTTCTTTTGTCTAACCC
>JAAYNX010000072.1 GCA_012520615.1 Clostridiaceae bacterium
GGAAAAAAACAGGAATTACTACTAAGGGCTGTTACTCGGCATGGGGGTAGACATTTGAAAAATTTTAAAAATCTCACATGAGGGGGTGGTGGTAATGGCAAATAAAAGAGCAGATATAATAAAACAAGACCTACTGGATCAGCTAGAACGCAATGGAACGGTAGGTGAATACTACCTTGACCTTGTGGATAAGTATATGAATTTGTGGGAAACTGATAGATTACTCCAACAGGATATAGATAAGAGGGGTGTATCCGTAAAATATCAAAACGGTAAAGAGCAATGGGGCTACAAGAAAAATGACAGTGTAGACCAACAGATAAAGGTTAATCAGCAAATGCTTAAAATACTAGACTATTTAGATATTAAGCCATCTAAACAGGATGGTGATGTATATGACGACTTGGAAATGTAGGAAGAAAGATTATCATCCATTCATAGATGAATATATTGATGGGTGTCGAAGTGGGAAAATCATTGTAGGCAATGACATATTGCTAGCCTTTGATGTAGTCGAATACAAACTAAATAATGATGATGTCTTTATTGATGAAGAAAAAATCGGTAAAGCTATTGAATTAATGGAGAGATACTTTGGGTACTCTCTTTTTGATTGGGAGCTTTTTGTAACTGCTTTAATTCATTGTTATTATAAGTCTAATGATACTGTTGTATTTGATGAAATAATGATAATGATGGGTAGAGGAAACGGAAAGAACGGTTTTATATCTCCGGTTGGTTGGTACCTAACAACTCATTATCACGGAGTTAAAGGCTACAATGTTGAGATTATAGCTAACAGCCAGGACCAAGCAGAAACATCATTTAACGACATCTACACAGTACTAGAGGATACATGGAATAAATCAAAGAGATTTTTTCATAAGACAAAAGAAGTAATCACAAATTTAATAACAAGGTCATATATAAAGTTTCACACTTCTAATTCACGAACTAAAGACGGTAAGCGTTCAGCATGCTTGATATTTGACGAAATACACGAATACGAAAACTACGATATGATATCCGTATTCACAAGTGGATTCGGAAAAAGAAAGCATTCTAGGATATTTTATATTACTACGCAAGGCCATGTTCGTGAGGGCGTACTGGATGATAAGTTAAAACTTGCAGAAGATGTATTAAACGGAACTATTAAAGAACTAGGTTTTCTCCCATTGCTTTATCGCATAGATGAGGAAGCGGAAGCATTAGACCCCGACATGTGGCACAAGGCTAATCCATCACTCAAAAACTTGCCAGAACTAAAAAAACAGATGGATAAAGAGTTTATTCAAATGAAATATACTCCATCCGTTGAAAGAGATTTTTATACCAAGCGAATGAACTGGCCTAAGAATAACGCCGACATAGCAGTGACCGATTGGAAGTACATTAAAGCAACCAACAGAGACTTGCCAAGCTTAACAGGATGGCAATGTGTAGTAGGTATTGACTATACCAAGATTAACGATTTGGCAAGCGTAGATTTGCATTTTAGAGACGGAGACCTTCGGTATAAAATATCTCACTCGTGGCTATGCCTACAATCCGCAGATTTAAAGAGATTGAAAATACCATGGAAACAATGGGAGGAAGATGGACTACTAACCACGGTTGATGATGTTGAAATAAACCCTTATCTGCTAACTGATTACATTTTCAAGCAGATGCAATCCTATGACATTAAAGGGGTAGCGGTTGATGGTTATAGATATGCTTTATTGGCGAAAGCCTTAAAAGATATAGGATTTGATAAAGAACATAAAAATTTATACTTAGTAAGGCCTAGCGACATAATGAAAATTGTACCAGTGATTGATAGCACATTAGTCAATCAAAATCTTGCTGTTGGAGACAACCCTTTATATAGATGGGCAACAAACAACACCAAGTTAATAGTAAGTGGTAAAAAGCAAGGCACTGACACAGGGAATTACTACTATGGCAAGATTGAAGGTAAGTCGAGAAAGACAGACCCATTCATGGCGAGTGTCCATTCATTCGTTATTGAGGATTTGTTAGACGAGGTAACGAGTGCATATAACGACTTGCCAGTTATCACTTAGAAAGGAGGTAGACATGTGAGTTTTACAGGTTGGTTATCAAGCATATTCACACGGA
>JAAYNX010000033.1 GCA_012520615.1 Clostridiaceae bacterium
TCAGAAAGTAAAAAAAGAGAAGAAAACTTTCAAAAAAGGTTAAAAAAGGAAGGAGAACTTTCTCTCATTCAACAGCAATTAACCTTTATAAACAATAAGCTTGAAGAATTATCTGCAAAAAAGAAGTTGTTCGTAATTAATGAAGATTATGGTAAAGACATAGAAGAACTTAACATAACTAAAGTAGCTCTAAACTCAGCATCTACTCTGCTAAGTAGGTTAGAAATGAGAAGAGAGTTAATAATTGAAAGCAAGTCCGAACTTGAACAGGAATATTCTTTAGTAGACACTACACAAGTCAAACTTTTATATGAGAGAGCAAATTCATTAATTCAAAATTTGCAAGTCTCGTTTGAGGACACCGTAAAATTTCACAACGACTTATTGAATGAAAAACTTAAGTTTATAACAAAAGAACTTCCAAACATAGAAGAACAAATTATCGCAGTAAAATCAAAAATTATCGGTCTACAGAGAACAGAAAAGATTTTGACTTTGAAAGTTGAAAAATCAGGTTTTACAGATGACCTAGAATCAATTATTGTAGAGCTGAACAAGTTGTCTGAAAAAAAAGGTGGACTTGAAGAGCAGAAAAGACTTTGGGAGTCATCAATAGAAAAATTAAAATCAATTGAATTAGAATTAGAGAGTATTAATGAAGGAATAAACTCTTCAGATGATTTAATTCAAAATAGGATAACTGCCTTCAATAAATACTTTTCTGAATTTTCTAACAAATTATATGGTGAGTATTACTTATTAAGTACACAACAAACTGAAAAGGGCTATGACCTGATAGTTACTAACATAGAGGGAAACCCAAGCACGGGAAAAAAGAAAGGACAAATTGCAGCTTTTGACTTTGCGTATTTGCAATTTGCCGATAATCTAGACATCAGTTGTTTGCACTTTGTTATGCACGACCAATTAGAAAATATTCACGACAATCAGATTAATACTATTGTTGAAGTCGCCAATCAATTAAATGGTCAATATATAGTTCCTATTTTAAGAGACAAAGTGCCTTCAGACATTGATATAAGAAAATACGAGGTTGTTTCTTTGTCTCAAACTGACAAACTATTTAGAATATAGAAAAAAACGGCTTATAACAGCACCTACACGCAAGTGGCGGTTCAGTGGTTAAATCAAGCTTTGTGCTTCTTTCAAAGTTTGTGCTTGTTTGACAGTGTATCGCTCCGAAATCGCCACCTGCGTGTAGCTGCAAACCGTTAGCGGTCAGCTAAAAACGACACTGCAACAGAAAATGAAAGTTGAAAATTTAAAACCATTTGACGGACAACATTGCGAAACAACAGCGACAGGAACTTTGTTGCGACAAATCGGAATTGAAGTTTCTGAACCAATGCTTTTTGGACTTGGCGAAGGACTTGGTTTTATTTTTTGGAATATGAAATCAATGGACTTTCCTTTCATTGGCGGACGAGTAAAACCAGACGTTTTAACGGAAAACATTGCAAGAAACCTAAATCTTGAATTGACAGTAAAGGAAACTTCATCAACTCAAAAAGCGTGGAACAATGTAAAACAACTTTTAGACAACGGACAAGTAGTCGGATTAAAATTAGACTGTTTTCATCTTGAATATTTTTCAAAGCCATTTCATTTTGCAGGACATTATGCCGCAATCTACGGTTACGACAATGAAAACGCTCTTTTGGTGGACACAAGACAACAAGGCGGACAAGTAAAAACATCTTTGAAAAGTTTGGCATTGGCACGAGCTGAAAAAGGTGCAA
>JAAYNX010000088.1 GCA_012520615.1 Clostridiaceae bacterium
AGCAAGTGGACTAAAAATTTCTTATATTTCGCAAGATACTTCATATTTAAAAGGTAATCTATCTGAGTTTGCCTATAATAATAAGATCGATGTAACTCTATTTAAAACGATTCTTCGTAAACTAGATTTTAATAGAGAACAGTTTGATAACAACATGGAGGATTTTAGTGCCGGTCAGAAAAAGAAAGTACTAATTGCTAAAAGCCTTTGTGAAAGCGCACACCTATATATATGGGATGAGCCATTGAACTATATTGATATTTTTTCACGTATCCAAATTGAAAAAATGATTTTG
Organism: Clostridiaceae bacterium; assembly: GCA_012520615.1. GTDB lineage: Bacteria > Bacillota > Clostridia > DSM-8532 > DSM-8532 > DTU059. Next base: position 296 of record JAAYNX010000088.1, read on the forward strand.
AAATATTGTCCTACACTATTGTTTGTAGAGCATGATACTGTTTTTCGCAATAATATTTGTACGAAAAATATTTATTTAAGTTTGTAGAGATTTTGAGTTTTTCCGAACAGGGTGAAAGAATTCATTACACATTTTGACACGGTAAAATGTGGTATATTATATTCATAGACTTTGAAAAAATCTGTTGCTGAGCGCAAGTGAAAATGAACAATACAATCTCAGATGTTATATCTGAAGCAAGGAAGGTCAATATGTTACTTCGCATTTTGCAGCAAATACGGAGAAACATATGTGCCGTAAAAAAAAGGAGGCTAGCTATATGGAACGAAAAATTAGTCAACAAGTTAGAGGTTATAGAACTAAGGACGGAGCCGGAGTAAGTTTGGTCAGAGTATTGGGAAACCAAACTGTTCAGAAATATGATCCGATTTTAATGCTCGATTCCTTTGACAGCACAAATCCGGATGATTATACAGCGGGATTCCCCATGCATCCTCACAGAGGTATCGAGACAATTAGTTATGTGTATCGTGGTTATATGACTCACAAGGATAGCTTAGGGAACGAAGATACGATTGGTGATGGTGAAGTTCAATGGATGACAGCAGGCTCCGGTATTATGCATGAAGAGAAGTTGCCGGTTTCCGAGCGGCTGCTTGGTGTACAGCTCTGGCTGAATCTTCCCGCAAAGGACAAACTGGCTCCTCCAGCTTATCACAGCATCAAAAACTCAGACATTGAGGAAATTGATTTTGATTGGGGTAAGCTTAGACTATTGGCGGGCGAGTTTGAAGGAAGAAAAGGCTATATGAGCAAATATCTTCCCCTTGACTATTACGATTTACATCTGAACCCAAGAGAATCTGTTATATTGAATACAGAAAGTGAGCGCTCTGTCATGGTGTTCACCCTTTTAGGAGACGCTTATATCGGGGGTGAGCTGGTGAAGGAAAAGACAGCGGTAAAACTAACCTCCGGCAACCAAGTTGAGTTAAAGGCCACAGATAAAAAAGCTCAGGTTTTATTCATAAGTTCAAAACGACTGGACGAACCGGTGGCATGGGGTGGTCCTATAGTCATGAACACAAAGGAAGAATTGTATAAAGCTTTTGATGATTTGAAGAAAGGGACTTTTATACAAGATAAAATCTCTTATTGAGGATAGATACAGACCAATTATTGCTTGAAGAGCAGCGGAATAAAACACACTTTTAATTATCGTGTGAGTACCGATGACTTAAATTGCTGCCTTTTCCTTGTGAATTCTATGGTAGATAATATTATTAAATCAGTAAGAAGGGTTCCTGTTGTGTTCTTTGTAATTGAGTCCTTGAAACATTCCATGTTCATTCATATATTGAAACAATCCATTTAGGACATGCCGTTTGTATGCGCTCCATTTAGGTGCAACTAGGTTTTTATGATTGCCATCCCCAGTAACCCTATGAATAACCATCTACATCTTTATCATACTTATATTATCTATATTTTTTGTAATCGGCATAGAGATTTTCAATTGATCTATCATATGTTTTTTCACCGGCTTTGGAGAAAAAGCATCCGGGCACCTCTCCGCTTCTACGATGATAAGCTACACACTCACAGCATTTTCCGTGCCGTGAGCAAGGATATGTACAGGTGCAATTTGCTTTTGAATCACATGTCATTTTTAAACCTCCAGAATGAAATTTGACATATTCATTATAGAAAAAGATAAGTAATATTTCAATGAAATCCTATGTTTTGCTTGATTTGATGTGCTTTAGAGCAATTAATAATAAAACTTCATTAGTTGCTCAGATTGTGAGTGCTGTTAGCCAATATGGGTTTGATGGTATTAATATTGATATCGAAAACCTAACCCATGATGATAGAAACCAATATACTAGTTTTATTGAGGACTTACGAGAAAGCATGCCACGTGATAAGACTGTATCAATAGCAGTTGCAGCAAACCCTTACGGGGTCTATTACGGCTGGGCTGGCTCTTATGACTATCAAGCATTAGGAGAACTCTGTGATTGGATAATGGTAATGGCCTATGACGAGCATTATTACGGTAGTAAACCCGGGCCTGTTGCAAGCAGTGAATTTACAGAGAATTCTTTAAAATATGCCCTAAAATTGATTCCAGCAAATAAACTATTACTGGGTGTTCCATTCTACGGGAGGTATTGGAAGGAGGGCGCTGCTAAAGGTGGAAGCGGAATTACATGTTATGATGCTGAATCCTTAGTAAATAAGTATAAAAGCACGGTTTCCTATGATAGTTCAACCCAGACAGCAAAGGCAGTTGTGACCATTGGCGTTAATGATCCTAAACCTATTATTTGGGGTGGTGTTGTTTTAGGAGCCGGAACCTACACTATTTACTATGACAATTACCAGTCTTTAAGATATAAATTAAGCTTAGTTCAGAAATACAATATATTAGGTACGGGAAGTTGGTGCCTTGGGCAAGAAGGTCTTAAAACATGGGGGTTTCACAGGAAATGGCTCAATGGAAAATATTTTTCGGATATTTTAGGTCATTATGCACAAGATGATATTCTTGATATAGCAAATAAAGGCTGGATGATTGGAGTTTCATCTGATGCTTTTGCACCAAATCGCACCCTTACCAGAGCTGAAGCAGCTGTAATTCTTGTTCGGGCTTTAGGCCTTGAAAAAGAAACTCCTGCCGAGGATTTTTCGGATACTGAAAATCATGGGTTTAGGGATATGATTGGTATTGCACGAAAATATCAAATATTACTCGGAGATGGAAGAAATCGTTTTTGGCCGGACAGCCCTTTAACACGTGAACAGATGGCTATGGTACTAGATAGGATATTGGTGCTGCCAAATCCGGTTACAAAACACCCATTCTCGGATATAAGCCCAAACAAGAATCCCTTATCATATGATTCTATTATGAGGCTTGCCAATAATGGAATTGTTGTAGGAAACGGCAAAGGCACTTATAATCCGTTAGGCAGAGTACTTAGAGGGGAAATGGCCGCCTTTGTAAATCGTTCATCTGTTTTTGAAATGACCTACCCTACTAAAAGAGATCCCAGCATATCTTCACCTGATAATATTGTTACCCCTAGATAATTCAACTTGCATCCCTTATTCTTATTACTATGAGTTATTTCCATGTATTAAACGATTCGATTTTTAATATAGTATTTACTAAACTAAAAAAAGAGTGATATGCTTAATTAAGTAAATAAAATATCAGATATAATGTACGGCTTTAACATTTTAAAGAATAGTCGAATATATAAATTTAGTTTCTAAAGGAGAAGAGAAATTGATATTAGAAACAAACTAAGGAACAGTGGATTGTGAGGATTAATACATGAAAAAAGTTAGAATAACCGTCATGAAGACGGCCTGTTATAAAGATTTAATTGAAAAGTACGAGAATCCGATACAACATACCTGTGATATGGTGGAGGGGCAGATGTTTATTGCTAATGGCTGGCAGAAACCGATTGGCTTCTGTGATAGTGCATGGGATAGCATTTCAGCCTTTGTGATGACGCTGGCACATGGTGGCGAGAATTTATATAATGGGTGGATGAAGAATAAAAAATCCGCAATGATCTCATGTAATGATGGATTCCGGCCAGTTAGCTTTCTGCTGGAAGCTTTGGATGAGGATGCAGAGTAAAATAAGTAACAAATTAAACAAACCAGGCAGACAAGCATTTTTTCATCAGACTTGTCTGCCTGAAATTCTATGTGGTTAAGTCAAGCATGTTTTAAGATGACATGCACATGGAAAAGAGATTCATAATTATCTTAGTTGGTATAATTTTAATTATCTATACCAACCTAATTCTATAAAAAAGGAGGTTACATGATTTTATACAATAATATTAGTGCATTTTATGGTTAACTAATAATAGCACAGTGAAGTTTATGAAAGAATTATGCATCAATTGATGCATAATTCTTGACGAATATCGTATAATATAGTATCATAGTGTTGTCGAGGAGGTCCTCCGATGAGTCAACACTATAATCAGAAATATACCAAAGAAGAAGTTGCAGCGATCTTGCAAAGAATTTAAGAGTGCGTTCGTTCTGGTAGATATACGATTGCAAAAAATGAAAATCTACAAGAAAACCTTGAATTAATCCGTGAATATAACCTGACTTCCGAAAAGCAGCGGCAAATTCTTCTTCAAATTGAAACTGAAGATTTTTGCTATTCACTGCAAAATACAAACATCGGATATGAATACGAAACGCTATATGTTTTTTGTCCGCAGGTCATGCTATTCAATCTCGATAGTGAGGAAAAGCTGGTAGATATCTATACCAAATTCAATATCATTGACATGGAGAGAGGAAACAGGGTCGTAGTTATATCATTCCATGAGCGTCACAAGCCGATAGATTATCTATTTAGGTAAGGCATTGGAATTCTTTATAAGGAGGAACTAACATGAGCAACCAAATTGCCTTCTGTCCCGAATGCAGACAGGACGTGAAGTATTCGATAAAAGAAAATACGGAATCAGCTAAACTGAAAGGCGAAACATATGAGTTTACTTCTCACACTGCTTATTGCGAAAAATGCGGCGAAGAAGTCTATGTTGCCGAGCTTGAAGACGCGAATCTACAGGCGCTGTATGACGAGTATCGTCGAAAGAACGAGATTATTCCGCTCCAGGACATCAGAGCCATTCCCGAAAAATATAATATTGGGAAAAGGCCGCTATCTCTTTTATTAGGCTGGGGAGAACAGACCTTCAGTCGCTATTACGATGGCGACATGCCCTCAAAGCAGTATTCCGAGATACTTAAACAGATCTACACCGACCCCAACTATTACCTTTCATTGCTTGAAAAAAGTAAGGATAACTTGAAAAGCGATAAGGCTTACAAAAAGAGCAAAGTCGCTTCGGTAGAACTATTAAGAGCTCTTTCAGCTTCGCGACAGTCAAAAATCGATATTGTTGCAGACTATCTTTTGTCACAATGCCGGGAAATTACTCCGCTAGCGTTACAAAAAGCGTTGTATTATGCTCAGGGATTTTTCTTTGCGTTTTACCGTACATTCTTATTTGAAGAGGATTGTGAAGCTTGGGTACATGGTCCTGTATATAGAGATATTTATAGACGCTACAGCAACTACTGCTTTGACCCCATTGACAGCATAGATGAATTTGATGTTTCGCTTTTGTCAGGCGAAGAGAAATTGCTTTTGGATAGCATTATCAGACACATTTGCTGCTATAGCGGAAAAATTCTTGAGTCCTTTACTCATGCAGAAACACCATGGGTTTCCGCACGTGCGGAGCTACCAGCTGACGCTTCGTCTAACGTGATAATTTCAAAACAGGCTATAGGTGAGTATTTTACATCAGTTAAAGAAAAGTACCGGATGCTCACTCCCACAAACATTAAAGACTACGCACAGAACATGTTTTCGCAAATATAATCCGGAGCTTTGCTCCTACGCCATCGCCCGTGAAGGTGGTGGCTTTTTATCTACATGAGAAAGTAGAAGATGGAGCAGGAAGAGGCGGTTGAAAGTTTTTTCTTTTTAAATCAGAGAATAATAAAGCATATGGGTTAAAAGAGAGTTGGGGGAAGGGAGCCATGTCGAGAATCAGAAGTGTTGATAGATAAGACATAAGTTGAATTAAATGTAGATTAAATGGAAGTGTGAAATATGACAGTATTTGAAAAGATTAAACAAGAAATAATGGCTGATACTATGAATGAATCCTATACAAGTAAGGGAATTTCGCCCTTATTCAAAGCATCTAAAGATGCTAATATTGCCATAGTTGGGCAAGCGCCGGGACGAAAAGCAGAAGAAACCCAGTTGTTTTGGAACGATTTAAGTGGTGACCGTCTACGAGAATGGATGGGAATATCACGAGAAGAATTTTATGAGACTGACCGTATTGCTCAGTTGCCTATGGATTTCTATTTCCCAGGCAAAGCTAAAAATGGAGATTTGCCACCTCGAAAAGGATTCGCAGAAAAATGGCATCCACGGTTATTAGAAGAAATGCCAAATATAGAAACGATAATTCTCATTGGGAGTTACGCTCAAAGTTACTATCTTGATAAAAGAAGGGAGAAAAACTTAACTGAAACAGTAAGAAATTTCAAAAAGTATCTACCAGAATATCTACCTTTGGTTCATCCTTCACCGTTAAACATTGGATGGTTTAAAAGAAACCCATGGTATGAAAGTGATGTTTTGTTGGTTTTAAAAGAAATAGTGAGAAAAGCTCTAAAATAAATAGATCTTGCAATGGCAAAAGGCAAAAGTTGTACGTACATTCATCATACTATGAATTGCAATGTTAAATGAATTTCATCGGAACAATACTAGTAATAATATCAACAAAATGATTGATATTATTCCGATAACTTGGTATACTATGAAAAAAGCCGGGGAGGTGAAACCATGCAATATATCACTGTAAAGCAGGCTTCGGAGCGATGGGGTATATCTGATCGCCGTGTTCGGTTTCTTTGTGCAGAAGGGCGAATAAAAGGAGCCGTTAAGAAGGGGCGTGCCTATCTCATTCCGGCTAACGCGTTAAAACCCATTGACGGGCGCAGCTTGCGCAGTAAAAAGATTCCGGAAAAATATGTTACGCTATTTAACTCTATTGATGAAATGAAGGAGGAACTTGACCGTCGGCGTCCTCTGACAAGTGGAGAGTTAAAACGGTTGCAGGACGAATTTCTTGTGGAATTCACCTACAACTCAAACGCCATCGAGGGTAACACGCTCACAATTCAGGAAACTGCACTTGTTCTTGAGGGCGTGACGATTGATAGAAAACCGCTGAAAGATCATCTGGAAGCAGTGGGGCATCGTGACGCGTTCCATTATGTCATTTCGCTTGTGAGTGACAAGGCACCGATTTCGGAACGGATTATTCGTGATATCCACTCACTAGTCCTGATGGACAGACCGGAGGACAAGGGAGTGTATCGAAGAATCCCGGTTAAAATTATGGGCGCATTCCACGAACCGCCGCAGCCTTATCTTGTACCGGTACAGATGGAACGGCTTGTTGCAAATCTGTCCTGCGATAATGGCCATACAATAGAAAAGGCAGCACTTTTCCACCTGAACTTCGAGGAAATTCATCCATTCATCGATGGCAACGGGCGAACAGGTCGGCTTATATTGAATCTAATGCTAATGCAGGCGGGGTATCCCCCCATCAATGTGAAATTTGCCGACAGAAGAAAATACTACGCCTGCTTTGATAGTTATTTTCGGGACAACGATGCGGCTCCAATGGTGAATATGGTCGGAGAATATGTTAAAGAAAGATTTTTGCAATATTTGAACCTGTTGCAGGATAGTTATTAAACCTTACGGATTGTTTAGTTTCGTTTTTAAGTATTTGATTTTAGCTTCAATTTCTTTAATAACTCCAATAAAATCATCATCAGTTTTTCCTGTGGGGTCTTCCAGTCCCCAGTCCTCTCGTTGTTTACAAGGAAGATACGGGCACTCTACATTACAACCCATTGTAATAACAATCTCCACAGGAGGGATATCCTCTAATTGCTTAGGATACTGGGTCTCTTCCATGTCAATTCCGTAGAGCTGTTTCATTATCCTTACTGCATCAGGGTTGATACGATCTTTTGTATCTGTACCGGCAGAAAAGCTTTCGAAAACATCGGAGGCTAAATGCTTGCCGAGAGCTTCGGCAATCTGGCTGCGACACGAATTATGAACGCAGATAAATGCGACCTTTGGCTTATCTATTCCTATATTCTTATCCAGTTTCATATATTTATCCTCTGACCTTCTGCAGAATCTTTACGACTTCTTCAACATTGAGAACCTTGCCATAAGATACTACCTTTCCGTCAACAACAAGAGCAGGAGTAGTCATCACACCGTAAGCAGCAATTTGAGCGAAATCAGTCACATGATCAATCGTCGCATCCATGCCCAGTTGTTCGAGGGCAGCTTTTGTTGCAGTTTCGAGCTGATTGCATTTTGTGCAGCCGCTTCCAAGGACCTTAACACTTGCACCCTCAGCCTTTGCTTTTTCTGTCTTTACCATGCTTTCATTATCACAACGGCCTCCGCAGCAACAGGAGGTTTTTTCATTTTTATTTTTCTTTCCAAACAAAGCCATAACAATTCTCTCCTTTATATCATTATTAAAATGTTCCGATACATCGTTCACATGTTTGAAGATCAAGATAAAGATACTCAACAACAACTTTCTTTTCAAAAGAAC
>JAAYNX010000105.1 GCA_012520615.1 Clostridiaceae bacterium
TAGTAGCTTCATTTGTCATGCACGACTCAAAGCTTTGTCGTGTCACGTTCACCACTGTCGACGCCCTATCCTAGGCCGTGGTGCTCCCAGGTAGGACGGCTGCCTTAATTAGGCTGCGTAAGCTAAATTGCTATTATTGTTAGCGTTTAATTTAAGTTTCCCGTTTTTTAAAGTGGCCTACGAGAATCCACTACCCGCTTCTCCGGCTTCAACAATCCCGTCGAAACCTTAACGCCCCCGTTAAGGGCTTGCTAACAAATATATTATACCATGATTGTCAACTATTATGCACTGTTTGTTATTACCTTAATTATTTTTCATCCTACGGTCGATTTCACGCATTGCATCCTTTTTGGCTGAATCCTCACGCTTGTCATACAGCTTTTTGCCTTTTGCAATAGCAAGTTCAACCTTAACCATACCTTTTTTAAAATAGAGGCTTAACGGTATCAGAGTAAGTCCCTGCCTTTGTGTAAGACCTATGAGCCTGTTAATCTCAAACCGATGAAGCAATAGTTTTTTAACTCTTAAAGGATCATGATTAAACCTATTCCCCATATCATAAGGGCTAATATGAAGACCATTTACAAATACTTCCCCGTTTTTTATTGTAGCATAGCTATCCTGAAGGTTAGCCTTTCCAAGGCGCAGAGATTTAACCTCTGTACCGGTAAGTTCTATTCCGGCTTCAATGGTATCTTCAATAAAATAGTCATGCCTCGCTTTTCGGTTTTGTACAATAGTTTTTCTTCCTTCTGCCATATTAATCCCTTCATGTAAAATCTATTACCTAACACAAAAACCGTGTAATAGTTAGTATAATACAACCTAGATCTAATTGTAAATACTATGAACAGTTTGCAGGTTAAGTATACTGCTTTTCGCCGCACCCCTACGACTATATTGCAATGTTTTATTTTAACTTGCGATAAAGTCTTTTACTAAAATTAGCCTAGATATTTCCCTAGTTTGATTCAGACAAAAGATGATCCGGATAAATAGATTAAGCTCCTGTTTTTTATTACGCTTTTACGCTCTTATGTAAGCATTTAACCATCTGAATAAGGTAATCCCCGGACAAATCATCTCTTTCATCATTATCAAGCCTTCTTTTTCCGAACTCCACAAAACCATTTCTTAGATAGAATTCCTTAAGTTTTGGAATATCCTCACATTCTACATATACAATGTTTCCACCGGCAATTAACTGTACTTCTCTTATTTTATCACAAGCCATTTTTAGAATTTCGTCACCTGTTATTAAATTTTCATTTTCGTATTCATAGTTTTTCCCAAGTTGTGCTATAAGAGGGGCTGAAATTATGTACTTTTTTATGCTCGAATAAAATGTACCGAATTTTGTTATTCTTTTACGCAAAGTTTTACTTAATGCATTAGGTTCCACTTGAATAAACTTATTTGCCAGTGCAAAGTATGCAACAAGTACTAACTTCGATTTGTACGAGCAAAAAACTAGATGGGTTCTAGCTAATGCTTGTTTTGAAAATTCAATTGATTTATAGTGTAGAAAATTCTCAATGTCACGATTAAGGTGACAAGAAAAATTAAGGAGAATATGCTTTGTCATATCCTCCCCAAGTTCTATAATCATATCCGCCAAATTGACAATCTGATATCCTTTAATCGAAGCGTTGCTCTCCATTATTTGCTCCAAAAAGCGTTTTTATTTGATCTCTTCTTACGTCAGAACAAGATTTGCTTATTGTCACTTCATCAGTTGTTTTTTCTTCAGCACGTTCTAATGCATTGACTAAGCTTCTTCCCATATGTTTTTCTTTTATGTTAATATTTTTTAGAATACTCTTAGTTGCCATAACATTACCTTCCTTCATAAAAAACTAAACAACACTTAATTTACAAATTATTGTATACGGGCAATTAAATCAAGAAGTTTAATCTATACAATTGTAGCATAAGGAATTTTGATTTTCAATATAACACTCATCAAATGGTTCTTCCCAGTATCATATGCGAATACTGATGATAAATTGCATGTATGTTTACACTATATTATTACCACTAGATTAAATAATATATCGACTTTATTACCTTTTACTATTAGCTTTTGTTATTATTTACTATATTTTAGTCCTTAAATAGTTTTAAAAAAAATGAAAAAATATCAAGGGCAAACTCGTTAAAACCCTTGATATTACTTGGTACACCATCGGGGGCTCGAACCCCGGACACCCTGATTAAGAGTCAGGTGCTCTGCCAGCTGAGCTAATGGTGCATATCGTATAGCGGTATTTCTCGGCTTTGCTTAACTGCCAAAATAGCTGTATAGGCGAAGCTACCTTTGACATTATAATGGAATCCGTTAGTGAAGTCAATAATTTTTTATAAAGTCAATTATGCCTAAATTGGCTAATAATGGTATTAAGAATAGGGATTGCCTCAAATGTTTGATGAGTCTTTGTTATGAATAGAATTTTGAGACAATCCCGGGAATCCTAATTAAGATATTTCCCATATATCCTTTGCATATTCTTTAATTGTTCTGTCACTTGAGAAATGTCCGCTGTTAGCAATGTTAACCAAGCACTTCTTTGCAAATTCCTCTCTATTATTGTAATCTGCATTTACTTTGAGCTTTGCTGCTATATAATCATCCAAATCAAGCAGAATATAATAGTTGTCTGGCTTGTGCCAACTGGCTCCCTCTAGTATTGAGTTATATAATTCTTTAAACATGCCGGAATCTTCATCCGAAAAAGTCCCGTCAATTAATGTATCAAGAATCTTTCTAATTCTCGGGTTGCTTTTATAGATTTTTTCAGGGTTATAGCTGTCCTTGATTCTTTCAATATCTTCAAATCTTGCGCCGAAAATATAGTTGTTTTCAAGTCCCGCCTTCTCTACAATCTCAATATTAGCTCCGTCATAAGTTCCAAGGGTAACTGCCCCGTTTAGCATAAACTTCATATTTGATGTGCCCGATGCTTCAGTTCCCGCTGTAGAAATCTGCTCGGAAATATCAGCGGCAGGAATCAGTTTTTCGGCATAGGACACATTATAATTGGTAACGAAATGTACAAAAAGCTTATCTTTTGTATCAGGATCGTTATTAACCAATTTTGCAATCTCGTTAATATATTTAATAATACCCTTAGCGCGATAATAGCCCGGCGCAGCTTTTGCCCCGAAAATATAAGCTGTCGGTGTAAAATTTTTAATGGTGCCGTCTTTTATTCCATAATAAATGGCCAATATTGAAAATGCGTTCATTAACTGGCGTTTATACTCATGGAGCCGTTTAATCTGGATATCAAATATAAAGGCCGGATTAATCCTGACACCCTCTTTTTTATAAATATAGTCGGACAATACCTGCTTATTATTGCTCTTTATCCGATTCAAAGCAGATAACACATCACTGTTTTCTTTAAATTCGCTAAGGGCTTGTAATTTATCAAGGTTTTTTTCAAAATCTTCAATGCCAAGACTGTGTAAATAGTTGCTAAGTTCCGGGTTGCATATGCTGAGCCAGCGTCGTTGTGTAATTCCGTTGGTTTTATTCTGAAATCTCTCCGGGTAAAGAGAATACCAATTTTTTAGTACGTCATTTTTTAGAATATCGGTGTGGATTCTTGCAACTCCGTTTGTAGAGAAGGTTGCGTAAATACCCATACGAGCCATATGAATTAAGTCACCGTCAATGATTTTATATGTGTCTATTTCGTCTTCGCTTAACCCTTTTTTGGTTAATTCGGAAATTAGCTTTTTATTTATTTTCTTAACTATATTATAGACTTTTGGCAATACCTTTTTAAATAATTTTCTATTCCATTTTTCCAGTGCTTCTGCCATAATAGTGTGATTTGTGTAGGCAAAAGTAGCCTGTGCTATTGAAAAAGCCGAATCAAAAGAAACATTGTATTCCTCAGTCAGAACGCGAATCAACTCCGGAATAGCCACAGTGGGATGTGTATCGTTAAGTTGAATTACATTAAATTCTGGAAGTTTTTCGAATTCAGTACCATGGGTTTTTACAAACCTACGAACACAATCCTGAACAGATGCACTTGACATAAAATATTGCTGCTTAAGGCGCAGTATTTTACCTTTGTTTTTATCATCATTAGGGTAAAGTACCATACAGATATTGTCGGCTTCGTTCTTCTCTTTAACTGCCTTTTCATATTTTTGTGCGTTGAAATCGAGGAAGTTGAAATCTTCCACGGGCTCGCTTTGCCATAGCCTTAAAGTATTTACAGTCTTTGTTTCATAACCGATAATCGGCATATCATAAGGTACTGCATAGACGGTGCTGTCTCCATACTCAACAGTTACTCTCTCGTCCTCTCGGCGAACCGACCAGGGATCTCCGTATTGCTGCCAATCGTCTTTAGTTTCTATCTGGAACCCGTTTTCGAACTTTTGCTTGAATAAACCATATTTATAACGTATGCCATAGCCATTTAACGGCAGGTCATGAGTAGCGGCACTATCTAAAAAACAAGCCGCCAGTCTGCCTAACCCGCCGTTGCCCAATGCATCGTCCTCGATATCCTCAAGACTGCTGAAATCTACTCCTTTTGATTCTAAGGCTGTTTTCATTTCCTCTAAAACATCCAAAGCATGGAGATTATTATAAAATGCTCTACCCATCAAAAATTCGGCAGATATATAATAAGCATGTTTCCTATTACTGTTTTTCATACCTTCTTGCCATTGTGGCCATATATGAGTAACCACTGCTCTGCTTATTGCATAATTTAACTGCGTACCTGTTGCGTTGTTGAAATCGGTAAAAAACGAAGTTTTTAAAATGTTTTCTGCTGTTTCTAATAACATCTTACTATTCATTATTATTAAAACCTTTCCTTTTCTTTTATTTATCAACGGAAATAAGTTCCGGTAATTTGTGCAATTCTTTTTTGTGTCGACCTTTTAAATTGACCTTTCTTCAGGCGCCATTTCCAGTTATCTCCGACAGTTGAGGGTATATTAATTCTCGCTTCGCCTCCAAGCGCTAGATAGTCCTGTATCGGCACTATAACAAGATTGGCAACGCTCTGGAAAACAGTTTCTATTATGTCGTTGACTGGATTTCTTGAATTTATACGACAATACCTTTTAACAAAAACCTTATCCTTCCTCGATAGCCCTTTATACCATTCAAGCAAAGTGGCATTGTCATGAGTTCCGGTATATGCTACACATCTTTGCGGATAGTGATGAGGTAAGTGGTAACTGTCATTAGTTTTGTCAAAACCAAACTGAATAACCTTCATTCCCGGATAGCCAGTTTCGCCTAAAAGGGCATGAAGACTATCTGTCTGAACTCCTAAATCTTCCGCGATAATGTCAACATCGCCCAATTGTTTTTTAATTTGCCTAAACAAATCAATTCCCGGGCCTTTGCACCATTGTCCATTTACAGCAGTTTTTTCGCCATAGGGTACGGACCAAAAACCATCAAAGCCCTTAAAGTGATCTATTCGCACCGTGTCATACAGCTTTGCGGCATATTCTATTCTTTTTATCCACCAACTGTATTGATCCTTTTCATGCCTTTCCCAATCATAAAGCGGATTACCCCAAAGCTGTCCGGTTGTTGAAAAATAGTCAGGGGGAACACCGGCGACCGCTGTCGGATTTAAGTTTTCATCAAGTTGAAATAATGCAGGATCGGCCCATACATCGGCACTGTCCATAGCTACATAAATGGGTATATCACCTACAATTTTTATTCCGTTTTTATTGGCATATTCTTTTAAAGTGTTCCACTGTTTTGTAAAGTAATACTGCAAAAAACTATGAAACTCCATTTCATCTGCCAAATCCTTTTTGTAACGTTGCACAGCTTCAGGTCTGCGGAACTTAATATCTTCATCCCACTCCCACCACGATACATCGTTAAAACTACTCTTTACAGCCATGTAAAGGCAATAATCCCCCAGCCATGAAGCATTTTTCTCCAAAAACTCTTTATATTCTTTTTTATTATGATGCTTCGATTTGGCAAAAGCCTTTTTTAAAAGGGGATACCTTCCCAGTCTTAACTTCTCGTAGTCAATACGGCTAGAATTACTTCCGAAATCAACCTGGTTACATTCTTCCTTTGATAAAAGTCTCTCTTTTATCAGGATATCCAAATCAATAAAATACGGATTACCGGCAAATGTCGAAAAAGACTGGTACGGAGAATCTCCGAAGCCTGTCGGACACAAGGGAAGAATCTGCCAATACTTTTGCTTAGAATTTTTGAGTTGGTCTACAAAATTGTATGCTTCTTTTCCGAAGGTGCCTATACCGTAATTTGATGGCAAACTAAATATCGGAAGTAAAACACCACTCGCTCGCCCTGTATTTTCCATAATAAACCCTTCCTTCTATTGCTCGTTGTGTTAATCTATTTTAAATATCAATAGATTCAAATGTTTTATTTGTAAGGGTTTCAGAGTTTTTTCGTATAAAAAAACAATGACCCCCCTTTTTTGGTATAATTGAGTCGACTAAAACCAACA
>JAAYNX010000042.1 GCA_012520615.1 Clostridiaceae bacterium
GGCCACAGAAAGAGGTTAAAAGCAGCAAATTTCAACACTATTTCAACCCATGTCTTTCTCAGCGATTCAATATGGAATTTTAACATTGTATATATACCAAAGAATAAAACATAGGGCAGTACATTGAGTTTTTCGGGGATTAAAAGAAGACCTGCGGCACATGTTACGACGTAGGCTGCCCATGCCCATTTAACCCCAGCCTCCAGCAATACTACCGAAAGAATAAATGCAGCTAAAACATAAAAACCCAATCTTCCTGTTGGTGTAATTGACTCCAAAAATAATACTATAATAATGAAGGCTGATAAAATCCCTGCTAAAGCAATTTTTCGTGTTCTTTCCTTTGAACTTTTATTCTGATTATTCAAATTCGAGTTGTCTTTCAACTTTAAAACCTCATTTAAATAAACTACTCTAACAGCATCCTATAAGATCTCCGCCCAAGCATTCACACAAGCTGTCAGCACACCAGAGATTAATACATAGATTACACATGTCAGGGCTGCTGTTGTAGCTATTGCGATAATAGTTGTTCTGCCTATACCCGGTATATTGTTGATTTAGGTTATTCAGTGCATTCCGGTATTCAAAATTTGCAGGGTCCATATTAGCAGCCTTTTGGATGTTGGTATAACCCCTGTCATACCAGCCTCTTCTTAAAAACACAAGACCTTGCAAATAATGCCATGCGGCATTTCTGTTTTTCATTCTGTCTAATATTTTCTGTGCCTCATTTAAATTGCCGCTATTTATATACATCCTGGCCCTATTTTCAAGATCTGATTCATTTGCATACTGGTGTTGGTAATTATACCCAGATTTTGATTGAGAACTGGATTGTTGCTGCTGCTGATATTGCTGGCCATATGTTCCCTTTGAAGCATTACTATTATCATAAGATTGCTCATAATCCGGCCGATATTGATAGTTTCCGCCGGCATTCTTCATAACCGTATCATAAGCCTCATTAATCTCTCTCATTTTTTCCTCAGCCAAATCAGCCAGAGGATTATTCTGATATCTATCCGGGTGATACTTCTTAGCAAGCTCGCGATAGGCACGCTTTATTTCGTCGTAGCTGGCACCTTCTTTTATCCCTAAAACCTTATAAGGATTCTTTTTCATTTTTTATACCTCTTTCATGCAAAACCTTGTCTGTCTTAACAATTAACCCTGAATATAATATATTATCAAGTATCCCTTTATTTTTTTCAACACCTAAAAGGGAGTATGCTTTTTCTACTTCACTTAGAGAATAAGTCAAAGAAAAATCTACCTTTTCCCGTATTGTTTCTTTAAATGAGCTTATATCATCACCTTTAAAATCATACTGTTTGACCAATGGATTATACGAATTATGTTTCATGTCCTTCTCAATATCATCGTAGGCATCTAGAATATAAATCCAGCGCCCCAGATTGTATCCCATCCAACCTAATGTCTTTCTGTCGTTCTCATCCTCAATATGCTTACATTCAAAAACCTCACGCATAATTGCACCAAACTCTTCTGCTACCTCGTCTATTGAATCACATTCTTGCTTTTCAAGGTCAGAAAGTGCTTTTAGATGATTTTCTATTGCTGTACATTTTTCAGTATGCCGCTTTTTTGTTTTTTTAAAGGCTCTTTTTAGAGCTAAAGCTCCGGTTCCTCCCAGAATATTCTTTTCATCGCTCCACTTATCCTCTAAATTATAATACATTAAAATAATATTCATGTCTGATGAATATTCAGCAAAAACATTGGGAAATACCACAAAACGCTTTTTAAATGGATGGGCAATGCACCTTTGCCTTTTGCCGTTGATGGGAAGTGAGCTCATTGAATCTAACAGGACATAGAGAAACGCAAGATCGTAATTTAGCGTAAGTCGGGAAACCTGGCCGTAATTACGTCCAAGGGTCTTGCACAAGCTGCAGTAATATCCTCGAAATACGTCAAACTCACGTATTTTCAGTTCCGGTTTATCCGGTTCAACATAACCAAACATGAAGCAACCTCAATCCACCTTAGATGGTTCTTCAGGCTTTTTTTCTTCTTTAACTTTCTCAAAACTAATACCTTGAACATGAATATTAATAGAGGAGACATTCATACCGGTCATATTCTCAACCGATGATTTAACTTTCTCCTGTATTCTCCATGCTACATCAGGTATTCGGGCCCCATAATCCACTAATATGTAGAAATCGATTGTGACGTCTTTGTCATCAATTTCTACCTTTACACCCTTAGTAGAATTCTTACGGCCAAGAACGGAGGAAATATTCTCCGACAAATTAGCATTCATACCTGCCACACCTTCTATTTCGCTAGCAACAGTGTGGGCTATAACTGTAATTACATCAGTGCTGATTTTTATTTCACCAATGCCATCCTGTTCTTTAGTATTAATATCCTTATCAGGCATATTCATATACCTCTCATTCCCGCTTTTTTGTAAGAACAAACCAACTTCATTGTTAATACATTATATCATTTAGTTTTGATTCAATGCAACTTTGCAGGTAAAGCCGAATAAGTATCTATATAGAATTAATATATGCGGTAGAGTATGAAAAATAAAAGATTTAATATTAAATCAATCATGATTTATGCATTTCCTTTCTTTGGTTTTATTCTATGTTTATTTTCCAAAGAAACATCAGCAGTTGCAAAGAACGCAATATACCTGTGTCTTGACATAGTTATACCCTCTTTGTTCCCGTTTTTTGTGCTGTCTAGGATTATCGTCCCATATATTTCTGACTTTCCATGTCCGAAGTTCTTGAAAAGTATAATAGAAAAGTTTTTCTGTTTGCCCTATTATTCGATATTCATAATTCTTTTAGGTTTTATTAGTGGTTATCCCAATGGTGCTAAAATGGCCAGAGACATGTTTGATCATGGACTTTTAGACAGCAGGCAAGCCGCAAAAATTCTACCCATGGCTAACTACTGTAGCCCGCTTTTCATTATAGGAACCATAGGCTCTGGCCTGTTCAAAAGTGTAAGATTAGGTGTTTTTCTTCTTTTAATACATTGGATATCAGGCTTAATAACAGCCTTTATAATAGGAAAAATAGCGGATTATTCTGATTCTAGTATGAAAGAAGAAAGAAATCACAATACAAGGAATAGCAACAAAGAAGCTTCTCGTGTTTTTATGAAAAACAATATACAACCGGTAAACCTTTTGACATTACTCCCCGCATCGATAGAAGATGCTGCTATATTATGCATCAAAGTTTCTGGATATATCGTGTTTTTTGCAGTCATTTCTGAGCTATTATCATTGTTAGGGGTGTTTTCATTAATTAGCGGGTTATTCGGAATATTAATAGCCGGGAGCTCACAGGCAGCAGGTTTTTCCGAGTTTATAGCTGTCCTATTAAAAGGTTTCATGGAAATCACCTCGGGAGCTCAGGCAATTTATAGTCTTAATGGTCTTCAGCTCAATATTCAGTTGGCTGCTATCTCCACTATTTTTGGGTTTGCAGGCTTCTCTGTTCACACTCAAATAATGGGAATAATGAAAGGTGCCAAAAGTAGATATCGTATTTTCTTTTTAGGAAAACTGCTTCATGGCATAATAGCAGGAGCCACAACCTTATTGGCAATATATATTATGCCCATGGCAGTACAGACCTCTGGAATGGAAAACATATCAAGTGTTGACTTGTTGTGGATCCGTCCTATGGTTATTGGTGTCCTTCTTGTTTCGCTTGTTATCGCACCATATCGAACCATCTTAAATGAGAAAAAATAGCTGCCGCATTTGCTGGCCGCATTTTAAGTACTATTTCAGCTCCTGTCGGTTCATCTTTATTACATCCAAAGTATCTTCAAGAATTTCCTCAACCTTGTTTAGAATACCATCAGCATATTCTCTGGTACCTAAGCGAATCTCCCTGGCATTCTTCTTTGTATTGGAAATAATAACCTCAGCTTGCTCATATGCCTTTTTAGTGATTTCATTTTCATCTACTAAGGCAGCAATACGAGATTCTGCATTTCTAATAATATTTTCGGCCTCCTGTTGTGCTTCGGCCATAATACGCTGTTTTTCATCTGCAATACGTTTTGCAGTTTTAATATCGTCAGGAAGCTTCAGCCGAATCTCCTGTACTAATTCTAAAATAGAATCTTTATCTAAAAGACATTTGCCGCCTGAAAGCGGAATATTTACACCATTATCAACAATATCTTCAAGTTGTTCCAAAAGATCTAATAATTCCATGGTACGACCTCCAACTAAAATTAAATCATTTTTTTAGTTTTCTAATAATTATATCGGCGATTTGCTCCGGAACAAAATCATTAATTTTGCCACCATTGACAGCCACAGCCTTAATCGCACTAGAGCTTAAAAATGAGTTTTGAATGCTGGTCATCATAAACAGAGTATCTATATCATTATCCATATGATGATTCAACAATGCCATCTGCATTTCATACTCAAAGTCTGAAACAGCTCTGAGACCTTTTATTATTGTCTTTGCGTTAGCCTTTCTCATAAATTCCACTAAGAGACCGGAAAAGCTTGTAATTTCGATGTTATCCCGTTCTCCTAATGAAAGTTTTAAAAGGTTTAACCGCTCTTCGATTGTAAAAGCAGGCGTTTTTGATGTGTTAACCGAAACTAATACAATAAGCTTATCGCATATTTTCGATGCTCTGTTTATTATATCTAAATGCCCATTTGTTACAGGATCAAAGCTACCTGGATATACAAAAGTTCTCAAAATACTGCCTCCTTAATTATGTCTCGCTCTTTCTTATATAAAAAGAATAAAGTGTTTCACCATATTCTTT
Source organism: Clostridiaceae bacterium (assembly GCA_012520615.1). Classification (GTDB taxonomy): domain Bacteria; phylum Bacillota; class Clostridia; order DSM-8532; family DSM-8532; genus DTU059. The sequence goes on from JAAYNX010000042.1 coordinate 4,795, forward strand.
TATCCTTACCTTAGTAAGGCTTCCCACCTGTTCAGGAGCTTGTTCGTTAATGTGATGTTCGCAAACCACAATACCTTCTTCAGCTATTATATCAAATTCTTCTATGTTTTGTATTGTCTTTGCAACAAAATTCATATTATATGGCGGATCTAAAAATACTATGTCAAATTTTGCTTTCTCATTACCTAGAAGTTTAATAGCTTTATAAACATCTAAGGTCATTACTTTAGAGCGTTCTTCCATCTTGGTCTTTTTTATGTTTTCGATTATAATATCTCTGCATTTTTTACTTTGATCTACAAAAACCGCTTTTTCTGCCCCTCTGCTTAAAGCTTCTATACCTAAGCTGCCCGAACCGGAGAAAAGGTCAAGAACCTTGGTATCAGGTATATAGGGCATAAGAATATTAAAAAGCGATTCCTTTGTTCTGTCCAGCGTAGGACGTGTATTCTTTGTATCAGGAGATTTAAGCGGGACTCCCCTGGCTGTTCCACCTATTACACGCAGCATAAATCGGTCTCCTTAAAATTATGTACCACTCTATAACATCACTGTTATGAATAAACCTTTAATTGATGTCATGTGTAGCTCAGGAATTTCATCCAGAAATTATTCGCGAGTTACGCATTCCGCACTCTGCTTCACAAATGACATCAGCTGCAATTTTATTCATACTCTTCTATACTCCATTTAGAATGACACAATCTCTTATTATCTACCACTAATTCATAGATATATCTTTAAATTTTTCTTTCAACATTTTATCCAGCTTTTCGTCCAAGGGCTTGTACCGGGCATCTGTTAATAGAAGATTGCCGTGGATTATTAATTTTACTGCTTTTTGTACGTCCTTTAGTATCTCCATATCACGATAGAGATTAGCAATCTTTAATTCCGGCAAGCCATGTTGCCTAACGCCAAATACATCACCTGGGCCGCGCAGTTCCAAATCCTTTTCAGAGATTACAAAGCCATCATTAGTATTTGTCATTATATCCATCCGCTGCTTTGAAATATCGCTTTTGCTTTGGTTAAACAAAATGCAATAAGACTTGTATTTTCCTCTTCCTACCCTGCCTCTTAACTGATGAAGCTGTGAAAGTCCAAAACGTTCAGCATTTTCTATTACCATTAAAGATGCATTTGGAACATTAACGCCTACCTCAATAACCGTTGTTGAAACCAATACATCAAGCTGACCGTTAACAAACCCGCGCATCACTTTTTCTTTTTCCGCGCCTTTCATTTTCCCATGAATCAAACCTACTTTGAGATTCTTTAACTCATTATCTCTTATACGCTCTACAAGGCCTTCTGCTGACTCGGCTTCAATTTGTTCCGAGTCCTCGACCAAAGGACACACTATATATGCCTGCCTGCCCTCGGCCACATTTTTTCTTATGAAATTATATACTCTTTCCCGGAATGATTCATTTACCGCATAAGTATCTATTGGCTTTCTTTCAGGCGGCAATTCATCAATTATTGATACATCCAAGTCACCATATAATACCAGCGACAATGTTCTGGGTATGGGAGTTGCAGTCATAACAATCAAGTCCGGGTTCTCTCCTTTAATAGAAAGCTTTGCTCTTTGGCGAACTCCAAAACGGTGTTGTTCGTCCGTTATCACAAGCCCTAACTTGTAGAATTCTGTATCATCTTCTAAAATAGCGTGGGTTCCGATTAAAACATCAATCGTGCCTTCTTTGATAAGGTTCTTTATTTCTTCCTTCTCCTTCTTTTTTGTACTTCCTGTAAGGAGTCTTACCTTTATACCAAACTGCTCTAAAAGCGGCTCAACACTTCTGAAATGTTGTTCGGCTAAAATTTCAGTGGGAACCATAAAAGCACTCTGATATTTATTTTTAGCTGCTAAATAAATTGCCATTACAGCAATGATTGTCTTTCCTGAGCCAACATCACCCTGAATAAGTCGATTCATTCGCTTGGTAGATACCATATCATCACGAATTTCTTCAAATACCCTTTGCTGTGCTGATGTTAGTTTAAAGGTCAGTTTATCAAGAACAGGACTCATATCAACAGGTTTAAATTTAATGCCCTTTTGCTGGGTGCTTACTCCCTTTGATTTTAAAAGTCCTAACTGTAGAAGCAGTAGTTCTTCAAAAACTAATCGCCTTCTTGCCTCCTCCATATTTGACAAGCTCTTTGGAAAGTGTATCTCATTATATGAATAGTTTATTTGACTAAGATTAAAGCTCTCTCTTATGTCTTGTGGCAGTGTTTCTTCAAATTTATCACCAGCTAATTTTAGCGAGTTTTCAGTAAGCTTTCGCATGTGATTTTGGGTTAAGCCCTTCGTAAGAGAATAGATTGGAAGTATCCGCCCTGTGTTTTTACCAAACTGTCCTGCCGTTTCGATAACGGGATTATTCATTTCCAAGCGCATACCGGTTCTTTTCACTTTCCCGAAAAAGATATATTCCACTCCGTTTTTGAGGTTGTTCTTTATATAGCTTTGGTTAAACCAGGTAAGCGACAAAAAAGCTGTACCATCCGAAGCCATTGTTTTGATAATTGAGAGATTCCTCCGGGGTCTTGATTCGGCCACATCTGATATAAGACTTGCACGGACACCACACTCTTCCCCATCTTGAAGCTCTGCTATTTTTTTTAGTATTGTTCTGTCTTGGTAATCTCTTGGAAAATAGTTAAGTGCGTCATTAACAGTACAAATGCCAAGCTTTGATAAAAGCTTGGCTCTTGCTTCTCCAACACCCTTAACATACTTTATTGATTTTTCGAAAATGTTTTCTTGAGGCATGGTTTGACCACCCAAATATTTTATCAATTATTGTAAAATCTTTTTATACTATACCATAAAACCATCTGACCCGTACAGAAATGGCAGTTAAAATGTGAGAAAATTGCGGCAGACTGTCCCTTGTATTATTTACGTGTAAGTCTCATAGCGTTAAGTATTGCAAGCAAAGCTACTCCGACGTCTGCAAAAACTGCCTCCCAAAGTGTTGCGACACCTCCGGCACCCATAGCCAATACAACTACTTTTACTATCATGGCCAAAGCTATATTCTGATAAACAACAGTCTTTGTTTTTCTGGCGATTCGTATTGCTTCGGGTATTTTCCCCAGTTCATCGGTCATCATAACGATATCAGCCGCTTCTATTGCGGCATCAGATCCGGTACCGCCCATTGCAATGCCGATATCTGCTCTGGCTATTACCGGTGAATCATTTATACCATCTCCTACAAAGGCGATTGTTCCGGGGTTTTTGCGTTCATCAATAATTTTTTCAAGATAATCTACTTTTTCATATGGAAGCAGCTCTGAAAATACAGTCTTTATCCCAAGTCTTTCGGCAACGGAATCTGCTGCATCTTTTCTGTCACCGGTCAACATAACAATATCCTCAATACCTAGGCTGTGCAATTCATCAATTGCTTTTGCGCCATCTTCTTTAACTGTGTCCTCAAGGGCAATCGAGCCGGCAAATTCCCCGTTAATGGCAAGATACATAAGAGTTCCGTTGCTATCGGCCTGTTTAATCTCAATATTATATTTATCAAAAAGCGCACGGTTCCCCAAGATAACTGTTTTCCCGGAGACATTCGCAGAAATGCCCATTCCAGCATGTTCCTCATATTCGGTAACCAATTTCTTATCAGGCTCGTTTCCATACTTATTTATAACTGAAACAGCCAAAGGATGGGTTGAAAAGGCTTCTGCATGAGCGGCGTAGTAAATTAGCTCATCTTTAGTAAACTCGTTTTCATTGTTTATTACGGTTACTTCAAAATTACCTTTAGTTAGAGTACCGGTTTTATCAAAAACAACTGTCTTAACCTTAGCCAGTGCCTCTAGGTAATTACCGCCCTTAACCAAAATTCCTCTTTTTGATGCGGCACCTATACCTCCGAAGAATCCGAGTGGAATTGATATTACCAACGCACAAGGACAGGATACAACCAAGAATACCAACGCGCGATAAAGCCATTGGCTGAAATCTCCGTTAAAAAACAGAGGTGGAACTATGGCCAAAAACGCTGCAAAACCTACCACAGCAGGAGTGTAAGCAGCCGCAAAACGTGTTATAAACCGCTCTGTTACCGCCTTCTTCTGTGAAGCGTGCTCCACCATTGAGAGTATCCGACTAACTGTGGAGTTTTCAAATACTTTAGTCACTTGTACAGTCAATAGTCCTGACTGATTGATACTGCCCGATAGAATCTCATCACCTGAGGTAACCTCTCTAGGCAGAGACTCGCCTGTTAAAGCTGATGTATCAAGTGCCGAAGAACCCTCAATAACTATACCGTCCAGGGGCACTCTTTCACCGGGGCGAATTATAATGAAATCTCCTTCCTTTACATCGGACGGGTTTACTCTTTCAAATCCTTCAGGAGTTTTTATATTAGCAAAATCAGGTTTTATAGCGATAAGACTCTTAATTGCTCTTTTCGAATGATCAACCGCATAGTCTTGAAAAAGTTCACCTATTTGATAAAACATCATAACTGCTGCGGCTTCAGGGTATTCTCCAATAATAAACGCCCCAATTGATGCAATTGACATTAAAAAGTTCTCGTCAAAAACATTACCCTTTAAAATGTTATTAAAGGATTTTATTATTACTTTATAGCCAAAGACAATATAGGTAAAGATAAAAAGTACAAGTTTGAATGCAGGGTCTTTAACAAGAAAGAACCCTGTAAAATATGAAATTGCTGCAACTATATAAATCAATACGGTCATCTTTGATATTCCATGATTGTCTTTGTCATGGCAATGGTCATTATCATCAATTTTCAGCAACAATTTTGAGCCTGTTTCAATACGATTCATTATGTCCTGAATTTGTTCTTCTATTTTCGTTGATGCTTTATCTTCCGCAATTTCAATTGAGAGCTTCGAAAGGGTAAAGTTGAGGTTAGCATCAACTATTCCATCAAGATTTTTGATGCCTGCTTCAATTTTTCCTGCACAGTTGACACAGCTAATACCTGTAAATTTATAGTCCCTCTTAATTGTCATATTCATACACCTCTTTTTATCCTTCCAATATGTGTTCCATACCCATCTCGAAAATTTGCTTAACGTGGCTGTCATCAAGAGAATAGTATACGGTCTTCCCTGATTTTCTGTATCGCACCAGTCTTGCCGACTTAAGTACCCTTAGCTGGTGTGAAATTGCTGACTGGGTCATATTAAGAAGGTAAGCAATATCGCAGACGCACATCTCCGATTCAAAAAGGGCCCAGATAATCTTTATTCTTGTTGAATCTCCAAACACCTTAAATAGCTCCGCCAAATCATAAAGATTATCTTCTTCCGGCATATTATCTTTAATTTTATTAACGATATCATCGTGAATAACCAATTGGCCGCACGTAACTGCATGCTTCTTTTTCTTTTCAGTGCCCATTTTTATTCCTCCTTGTTAAATACCTTCATTAGGGCGTTTTTAGGTTGTATTCTAAAGTTCTCGCC
>JAAYNX010000189.1 GCA_012520615.1 Clostridiaceae bacterium
ATTTATGATTACATAATAAAATATTATAAACTGCATATCAAAACAGTTTATTGCAATTCTCCTTATAAGCTTGAATACCGGCTTGGTGAGCAGCAATAAGTCTATCACAAGTTTGGTCCCACTCTTCATCAATCCAGAGATGCTCCGGATGATTCAAATACCATTCGATTGTACTTTTTAGCCCTTCTTTTATGGGCTTTTCCGCTTTAAATTCAGGAACTAATTCTTTTATCTTGGAGTTATCAAAATATACACTGTTTATCTTATCTCCATATAACTCACCTTTCCACTCAGGCAAACAGGAAGTAATAAAATCAGTTGAAATATGTATTATTTTAGGTTTGATACCGACTGTTTCACCTAATATATTAATAATTTTATCCCAGGTAAGAGCATCTTGGGATGTAATATGATAAGCCTGTCCTATCGCCTTTTCTTGCCCCAAAAGTCCTACAAAAGCTTTGGCAAAGTCTGTATTGTGGGTCAAAACCCAAAGAGAAGTACCATCACCGGGTACAATAATGGGCTTTCCCCTCTTCATGCGTTCAATAACACTCCATCTGCTCTTTTTACTGTTAAAAATACATGGGATAAATGTATCTCCATAAGTATGAGACGGGCGAACAATTGTAACCGGAAAACCATTGTTTATGTATTCTTCTAAAAGCAATCTTTCACAAGCAATCTTATTCTGTGAATAATCCCAGTAAGGATTATCCAAAGGCGTTTCTTCAGTTACTATGAAGTTCTCCACAGGCCTCTGGTAAGCAGATGCGGTACTAATAAATATGTATTGTTTTGTTTTTTCTTTAAATAATCTTAAATCAGTTTTTACATGCTCTGTATTAAAAGCAATCCAATCTACTACAACATCAAAGCTATGATCCTTTAATTTCTCAGCCGCTTCTTCTTCATTTCGTATATCACCCTGAATGATTTTTGCTCCTTCGGGTATAAACTCTATTTGCTTATTCCTGTTAAATAAATATAGATCAACACCATTTTTTATTGCAAGTTCGGACACTTGGCTGCTGATATTTCCTGTTCCACCTATTAACAATACTTTCATCCGATTGCCTCCTATAAAAAGCGTTTAAAATACTTGTACTTATCCCCCGATTGCCACATTAAAACCATTTTACTCAAATTAATCTTTATAAAGTATTACAGTTATTTATTTAATTATAGATTCTTAGATATTTATTATACCATACCATTATTAAGAGATTTATAATAAATTAGACCCATAAAAAACAATCATTTGTGAGAATTCAAAACATATATTTCATGGGTTAATATCTCTATAAAATACCATTAATTATAACGCTTTATTGTGTTTCATTCGAAACTATAATTAACCGATAAAAATTTGCAAATGCTAAAGAGTTATAATATAGAAGTTATAATTGTCTAATAATATAACCGGCTCATAAATCAAAGAATTATATTCCTTTTCATACTTGAACGGAACAAGGCTTCTTGCGTCAATAGCCTCTGCATTTATACCGTATTGTCTAGTACTGAAATACAGCCTCTCTGATGATTTCGCATACTGTTGGGTGAGGGAATACAATCTCTTTTATATCCTCAAGAGTAAGCTGAAGCTCAATAAAGGTAGCGCAAGCAATGATAAACTCTGATGAATAGTTAGCAAGCACCTGAGCTCCGACAATTGTACGGCCCTGCTTATTTATTACCAGCTTGCATATTCCATCGCCACCTTCGTTTTCCGCAAGATATCTTCCGGAAAAACGCATCGGAATTTTGATAATATCTACATCCAAACCTTTATTTTTTGCTGTATACTCTGTTTCACCGACTGAAGCTATCTCAGGGTTTGTATAAATTACTCCGGGTATAGCAATGTAACGCATGGTATCACGTTTTCCAAGCATTACGTTAACAGCAACCTCAGCTTCCCTATATGCAGTATGGGCAAGCATGGATTTTCCGTTTACATCTCCTGCCGCATAAACCTCAGGTTGATTTGTCTTCATATGGTTATCGGTTACAATGGCTCCGCGTTCAGTAAGAACGTTTATCGTTTCAAGGCCAATGCCCTGTATATTGGCTCTTCGGCCTATTGAGAGAAGAACCTTATCGGCGCTTACACTCTGAACTTGTCCGTCCTTTTCAAACAATACGCTGTCTGATTTTACCTCTGTAACCTTAGCATTCAGATGGAATACCATCCCCTTTTTCTCATAATTCTTCTGAAGAAGCTTTATGAGATCAGGATCATTCTCACCTGCAATATGGTCAAGCATCTCAATAATAGTCACCTTTGATCCGACGCTGTTATAATAGGAAGCCATTTCAAGGCCTATTACACCGCCGCCTATTACCACAAGTTCTTTAGGAACTTCTGTTATTTGAAGAGCTTCACGGTTTGTCATTACAAAACCCGAAGCAATGCCCTCATTAAGTCCGGGTATAGGAGGTACTGAAGGAGAAGACCCAGTTGCTATAAGTAGTCTTTTACCGGTGTATGTTTCTCCGTTTGCAATAACTGTATATCCTTCCGAATTTCTTCCGGTTATAACTGCCTCGGATTCAACCAATGTAACATGATTAGCTTTTAGTGTACCTTTAACACCGGCTACCAATGTCCTTATCACTTTGTTTTTACGTTCGATTACCTTGGTTTGGTCAATGGAAAGGCCAGTAGCCGATATGCCGTATTTTTCTCCATATGCTACACCGTCAAACAGTTTTGCGCTATAAAGCAGAGTTTTAGTTGGTATGCATCCCTCGTTAAGACATACACCACCAACCGATTTTTTCTCAAAGCAGACGACGCTCATGCCGGCGTGCCCGGCACGCTCACTTGCGAGATAACCCGCAGGCCCTCCGCCTAATACTATTAAGTCATAAATCATATCAAAACCTCCTTACTTATCCTGCCAGAAGCAATGAGAGATTCTCAAGAGCATCTATCTGTTAAAATGAGGTTGTTCGAAGCCACCTCAATTTAATATTATCTGTTAATATTTATGGTTTAAATTATAACATCAATCCAAGAATCTCACTATAGTTGTAATTATAAAACAAATTATAACTCCTGTTAATGTTGGAACAAGAAATGATACTATTGTCCATTTCATACTTTGGGTTTCTTTTTTTATAGTAAGAAAAGTGGTGCCGCATGGCCAATGCATTAATGTAAACACTATAAAACAAACTGCTGTCAACCATGTCCACCCATTATTATTTAATAACAAACTAAGTTGATATAAGTTATCTAATTGCATAATACTTCCCGTTGACATATAACTCATTATTATAATTGGTATTACGATTTCATTAGCTGGAAACCCTAAAATGAAAGCCATTAAAATATATCCATCTAATCCAATCAGTTGGGCTAACGGATTTAAAAAACTTGCGCAGTGGGAAAGCAGGCTTATATCATTAAAATAAATATTTGCCATTGACCAGATGATAAGTCCTGCAGGAGCGGCAACAATAATAGCTCTACCAAGAACAAATATAGTCCTGTCAAATAATGACCTTGTTATGACTTTTCTGATCTGCGGCTTCCGGTACGGTGGCAGTTCAAGTGTAAACGATGATGGAAGTCCTTTAAGAATGGTTTTTGATAGTATCTTTGATAATAAGAGCGTCATAATGACACTCAAAACAATAATAATTATAAGTATAAATGCAGATGCAAGAGAGCGGAAAGGCAATGAAAAATACCCTGCAAAAAAAATAGAAATAGTTGTAATTAACGTTGGAAACCTACCATTACAAGGAACAAACACATTAGTTATTATTGCTATTAGCCTTTCCCTTGGCGAATCAATAATTCTGCAGCCCACTACACCGGCAGCATTGCATCCAAATCCCATACACATAGTTAAAGCCTGTTTCCCATGTGCGCATGCTTTTTTAAAGAAATTATCCAAGTTAAATGCTATTCTGGGCAAATATCCGAAATCCTCCAATAGACTGAATAGCGGAAAGAAAATAGCCATTGGAGGCAGCATAACCGAAACAACCCATGCCAGTGTCCTGTACATTCCATCTACCAATAAACCTTTCAACCATTGAGGCGCATTTATATATATAAAAAAATTGCTTATTTTATCTTCAAACCAGAATAGTCCATTAGATATGAGTTGTGAAGGATAATTAGCTCCGATTATGGTAAGCCAGAAAATAAAACCTAGCAGCGCCAGCATAATCGGTATGCCATAACCTTTTGAAGCCAATATTTTATCTATTTTTCGATCCCGTAGGTTATATTTTTCATTTTCATAGGAAACAACCTTGTTGCTTATTTCTTCTGCTTTAATTACTATTCGGGATACTACCTTATCCCGGAAAAGATTATTATCGATACCTGCACTTAATAATGCTTCACGAGCTAGTTGCAGCTTTATTACTATCTCTGTCTTATTCAGAATATCAATATTCAAATACCGACTAATCGACCTTATAAGTGTTTTATCTCCGTCCAACAGTTTTAAAGCTATCCACCTACTGCTGAAGTCTCCAATAAATTCTTTTATTGACGGCTCCAGTAATGCAATTGCATCCTCAATTGGTTTATCATATTTTATAATATAGTCAGCTTTTTTTGATTTCTTTATGGTAAGGTTATAAACCTCATCCATTAGTTCATCTAGTCCTTTACGCTCTCTGGCGCAGGTTCCTACAACTGGTACACCCAGTTGTTTTGATAATTCTCTTAAATCTATATTAATTTTTTTGCTCTTAGCCTCATCTAAAAGGTTTACACATACAATTCCATTACCTGTTATTTCAAGGGTTTGTAAAACTAAATTAAGATTTCTTTCAAGGCAGGTTGCATCAGCAACAATCACCGTAGCATCGGGGTTTCCAAAGCATATAAAATCTCTGGCTACTTCTTCTTCTAACGAGTTTGCCATTAAGGAGTATATCCCCGGTATATCGACCAAAAT
>JAAYNX010000174.1 GCA_012520615.1 Clostridiaceae bacterium
CTTACGCTTCCGGTTGCGTTTACCCCGTCGGCTGAAACAGTAACAGTTATAACACAGCCGATATCTGCCTGCACCAATCTGTATGTATTGCCTGTAGCTCCGGAGATATTTGTTCCATTCCGTTTCCATTGGATTGTACAAACATCATCAGAAGTATCCGGAGTATAGGTTATACCTGATACATCCACACTCAGAACCTCATTATATTTAGCCGCTCCACTTATATTAATCGTTCCCGACATAACAGGTTTAGTTAAAAATGTGATCTCTATAGTTCCCTTTATTTCTGAATCATCAGTGGCGGTTGCTTCAACCGTTACCGTGCCTTCCGATGTACCGGTCAGCAAGCCGGAGCTTGTAATAGTTCCATTGCCGGTTCCGGGTATTACATTCCAGGTCACATCTGTATAATCCGCATCTGAGGGTGTAACTTCAGCAGTTAACTGAAGAGGATTTCCGGTAAACAGGGTCGTTACATCACTCTCACTTGATACTGTTATGTTGGTAACGAGTACGGGAGCATGTCGCAATATTACTGAATCTATTGCTTCAGCCCAGGTCAAACCGCCATCCATGCTTGCCTTTATTGTACACACAATATCAATATCATCTTCTGCGGGAGGAAACATTAAGATTGCTGTCTTTGAAAGATCATCACCTTTTGCTGAAGCCTCGGTTACTTTGATATCTCCATTAAAGGCTGCTACTATAACATCCTCGGGCATATTAATTCCGGAGACACTAACGTTCAGATCTCCTCCGGCAGATATAATAAATGATTTATCACTGGATACACTGTTTATAACAGGTGGAATTCTAATATAGGCATTAGCAAAGCTATCACTATACTTATAATATCTGCCATCTATGACACCATCTGAAGCGTTCTTTTCCACAGTTGCCAATATTATATATTTGGGTGCCGAGACAGTTTCTTCAACGTAGATATTACCTGCGTAGAGATCGATACCTATATTACCGCTAATTACATTCCCTAAAATATCAATTCTACCGTAGTAGCCTAACACCGCACAGCTATCACTCTGGACATTTCCTTCCACCCTGATTTGGGGTCCGTCCGTAGAATGAACTCCGTAATCACGTCCATAAACATTTCCTTTAACGGTAACATTTGTAGGAGAGGAGGAGGCATCTACACCGATACCGGTGTATGTTTCTGTGGCGGAACAGTCCCCATGAACAGTTATACTCGATCTGTCGGCTATCACGCCATACGTTAATCCTATGGCATCACCGTAAATAGTTATTTCAGAGTCGCCTTCTGCCTCGGCACCTGCTGAATTTCCGGTTGCGGTTCCGACAGAATCGCCTTGGACTTCAATTGTACCATGATTAGTTGCCCATGATCCCCGGAAAGCTCCTGTTGAATTTCCTTCAACAATAATCGAGCCATATCCATCAGCTTGCGCTCCGACATAAACACCTGTACAATTTCCTTCAACTGTGATGGTTCCCCTATTATATGCATAAGCACCGTAGGAGCTGGAGCTTTGTCCCGTGGCATCATTTTTCACGATGATTTCTCCGTAATTTTCTGCATATGCGGCACAGTTTTCTTCGCCGAAATATCCGGGATTATTCAGCCTTATGGCATTTGTTACCGTAGCCTCTCCTCCGTCATGGGCATAAACACCACGTATTCCTCCCGAAGCATTAAGCTCTCCTCCGGCTGTATCGTCAATGGTGATAATACCGCCGCTTCCCACTACGATTGCATCGCCGGTAGTGACCGTAACGTCCAGTGTATACCCGTTTAAATCGAAGTTAATAGTTTTGCCGTTGACCTCGATGGTGTCCCTATGCTCAATGTTATTACGAAGCTTTACAGTATCGCCTGTATTTATATCATCTAGAGCTTCCTGGAGTGTGGCATAGGCGGATCCGCCAACAATTTCGCAAACCACTGATTCTGCAGTGACTACTGAAAATAATGCAATAGCAATAAATAACAATACCCAAGAGAGTAATAAGACTTTATTTCTCATAATATTTCATCACCTATTATTAATTAATGAGATTAAAATATCTAAATTATTTTATAAGAGATGTTTAATAAACAAGCTATTTAATTGACAACTGACAATAATATGATACAATTTTATACCTTTTTTTACAATGTACTAAAGTACAGTCCGAAACAGATAAATTAATCAATCATCCTTTACAAGCCCCATTCTTGCTGCGTAAGCAACGACTTGGGATCTGTTTTCCAGATGGAGCAGTTCAATAATTCTCCCCATATGATACTTTACGGTACGCTCAGTAAGGCCTAATATCTCACCTATTTCTTTATATGTTATTCCTTTCGCTGCCAGCTCCAATACTTCAAGATGACGTTCTGTCAGTTGTGCATGATTGGCTTTTTGGGATTTATCCTCGTCCTGTACTTGATCTATTTTCTTGTATTCTCTTAAAAGTCTGGAAGCAAGTCCTGATGAAAGAGGAATCTCGCCGTTATCAAGAGAAATAAGCATATTGATTAGCTCATTGGCATCAGTGTTTTTCAAAAGGTAACCCGATGCTCCTAACTTTACAGCCTGAAAAAGATCCTCTTCCTCTTCGGAAATAGTCAGCATAACTACCTTTATTTCAGGCATTTCTGCTTTAATAAGTTGTAATGCGTCCAATCCGTTTAATCCGGGCATATGAATATCCATAAGAATAATATCAGGCTTTAAAATCCTTGCTTTTTCAATAGCCTTCATTCCTGTATTGGCTACTCCGACAACCTCGATTCCATGAGTTTTCAATACATATTGCAAACCTTCCATAAATAAAGGGTGGTCATCAACCAGCATGATTTTAGCCTGCATTTTCTTTTCCCTCCTTAAACGGTAAGTATATACAAATACTGCTTCCCTCTCCTATCCTCGATTTTATATGGATTTCCGCGCCGATGTCAGCGGCGCGCTCTTTCATTATTCCAAGTCCGTATTTTGCTTTTGTGTAGTTTATCTGATTTATATCAAAACCCTTTCCGTCATCTTCAATAAGAATGTGAATGCCGGTTGCTGATAGTGAAAATGATATTAGTACACTGCTTGCTTCCGCATGCTTTCTTATATTATTCATGGATTCTTTAATAATGTTCAGCAAATTGATTCTTTCATCGGCATTAAGAAGGTTCCATTTAAAGATGTCCGGCTTTTCTACCTTCACTTCTAGACCGGTTTGCTCTTTAAAACGCAATACATCCTGTTCCAGTGCCTTTATAAAATCCGACTCCATTTCCTGCTCACTTCTGGCCCTGCGTATATATTCCCTTATATCATTATTTGCTGATTGAGCCGCAATAACAAGCTTGTCCAGTTCTTGTGAAACACTCTCAATTCCTTCACTTATTAGCTCCTGCTTTATTCCCTGTGCCTGAAGACTGATAAATCCCAGTATCTGCCCCAGGTTATCGTGCATATCTCTTGCATGCCGCTCTTTCTCCATTCTAACGGCCTGCTCCCACTGCTGTTGTAAATATAATTGCTGCTCGTGTTTTTTTTCGGTTATATTATATATAATAACAAGCCTTCCTAACTGTGTGTCTTTATTATCAGTAAGCGTTGAAAGCACTGCTTCATAAATTTTTGATATTCCGTCTTCATCTTTTGAGAACTCTACAAGAGCAATATTTTTGTTCCGGCAGGCATTAACAAGTTCAGGTATATTACTGCATACTTCATTAACAGGCTTTGTTAAAACGGTTTTTGCTGTACAACCAATAATTTTTTCAAAAGCCGGGTTAATCTCCAATACACGATTCTGCAGATCCAGCACCATCACACCGGCTTCCATGGTTCTTATCACCTGAGCCCAAGCAACAGGTATTACATCAAATAATTTATACCGGAAGATACCCCATGCAACAATTATGCCTGCCGGAGCAAAGAAAAGAGGTGTAATATCGAATCTTTTTATCGGACTTAATCCAAGAATGTATAAAATATTAGGAATTATAATAAGACTCAATCCAATAAGCAAAGCAGCTGCCTGCTTTCTATAAACGGAATTTTTAAAATAGACTGCTTTTATTAACAGAACCCAGGCAAATAAATTCAAAAATTGGGAGTATAGCGCATGGACAAAGAAAGCCGGGCCGTATTTTTTTGTGATAACCGGAAATACACCCGAAAAATCCATTTGCATATCAAATCTTACCAAGCCATGGAATCTGTCTGTCCACACAAGAATTATTACAATAATCGGCACGATGGTAAACCAGAGAATTTTTTTATTTTTAATCCAGCCATCATAACCTGTGAACTCCATGCATAAAGCCAGTAAGGTTACAGGGGAAAAACAATATGCAAAATATTGAACATTTGCCCAGAATAACTTTGTAGAGAAAACTACGCTTGACATCTCAAGGGCATTTCCTAAAGACCATATGGTAACCACTATCATACTAAATACAAAGCTTATAGCACCTTTTGCATTCAGACGATTAATAAGTGCATATATTCCAAGAAATAGTGATACTGTCGCAGATGCAATTAATGGCCATATATATGGAGTATATTGATAATGCATGATTCCTCCAATACTGAATTTGCCCATTGTTTAGTTTTGGAACCAATCTAATATAATCTTATAGAAAAAAATTGAATATTACAATCATTTAAATAGTTCTGTTGTTTTCACCTTTGCGATAATGTTAACGCTGGGGTATAATCACCATGAAGAATTAATCACGCGGAGTATTGTATGAGTAAATTTAAACACCTTATCTGCCCTATTTGCCAAAATCCCCTGCTTAATATGCAGTTACCCAGTGAACAGATATCCTGTGAACATACGTTTACTGAACATCAGATTGCTAAGCCGAAAAGTATTCTATGCTCCAAACGCCATACCTTCGATTTAGCCGGTAAAGGCTATGTTAATCTACTTATGATTCAGGATAAAAACAGTAAGTCACCAGGCGATAATAAGGATATGACTAAGGCAAGAAAGAGATTTTTAGACAAAGGATATTATGAACCCTTGGCACTGGGCTTATGTAATTTGTTTTCTCAAAAGCTAACGTCTAGTGACGTGGAAAAAGTGCTTTTTGATGCAGGCTGCGGTGATGGATATTATACCGATATTATTAAGAGATACACATCAAAAAAATCATTAAACTTACATGTTTATGGGATGGACATATCCAAAGAAGCTATACGCCTTGCATCGGGAAGAAATAAAGACATCGGCTTTATTGTAGCATCTTTATTTAAAATCCCTATTGAAAGCAGCTGCGTTGATGTTATACTAAATGCCTTTGCCCCTTCTAATGACTCGGAATTTAGTAGAGTTCTAAAAAAAGATGGAGTTCTTTTGACTGTAATACCCGGCAAAAGGCATCTTTTTCAGCTAAAATCCGTTCTTTATGAAAAGCCTTATGAAAATGATGAAAAAGAACCTGAGTTTCCTTCGTTTAGATTAGAAGAACAGGTTCGTATTAAAGGATTTATTGAATTAAACTCCCGTGAGGATATTGCCGACCTTCTGACCATGACTCCCTACTATTGGAGAACACCAAGAGAAGGCATTGAAAGGCTAAACAGTCTTGACAAGCTCGGTACTGAAATCGAGTTTGTCATAGGAGTTCGTAAAAAGCAGGGCTAACCTTAGTTGCACCATACAGCCGTTAAACCTGCATTTATTTACTATTTGATGTTGTTTTCGCACAGTCTGATACTGCTTGGAAACACTTTATAGATTATCCAGCTCTGATAACCAAAGCTGAACCGAAGCATCACTGGGCATTTTCCAATCGCTTCTCGGGGATAATCCTATCGTTCCCACCTTAGGCCCGTCAGGCATGCATGAACGCTTGAACTGCTGAGAGAAAAACCTCTTACAAAATACAGTCAGCCACTTTTTCAGTTGTAAAGAACTATATTGCCCGTTAAACGCTCTTTCTGCCATGAAAAGCAGCTTAGCAGGACCTGTACCATAACTTTGCATATAGTATAGGAAAAAGTCATGTACCTCATAGGGACCTAAAATATCCTCGGTTTTTTGTACTATTTCGCCTGTCTTTGAAGGTGGCAACAGTTCCGGGCTAATAGGCGTATCTATTATGTCATAGAGAATTTTCTTAATATTTTCACTTGCTTCATGAGCGGCATACCAGTTAATAACATGACGCACAAGGGTTTTCGGGACACCGGAATTAACTGTGTACATGGACATATGATCCCCGTTGTAGGTACTCCATCCGAGAGCTATCTCCGACAAATCACCTGTTCCTACTACCAATCCACCCTCTTTATTGGCTATATCCATTAGGATTTGTGTTCTTTCTCTTGCCTGAACATTCTCATAGGTTACATCATGGACGTCTTTATCGTGTCCGATATCTCTAAAATGCTGCAGGCAGGCATCCTTAATATCTATCACTCTTAAATCGGCGCCGTACTCTTTAATAATGGCAACCGAATTATCATAAGTCCTGCCGGTTGTACCGAAGCCGGGCATGGTAACGGCAATTATATTACCCATAGGGAGCCCAAGGCTTTCAATTACTCTGGCTATAACGATAAATGCAAGTGTTGAATCCAGCCCTCCCGAAACACCAATTACAAGCTTTTTTATATTGGTATGCTTGATTCTCTTCATAAGCCCTAGGGTTTGTATGGATAAAATTTCACTGCATCGTTCTTCCAGTTCCCCGCTATTTTCCGGAACGAAGGGGTTTTTGTTTACCTCCCTTTGGATTTCATCAAGGATTGCTAAGGGAGAGTATTCAAAATTGATGATACGATAGTTCTTGCTTATACTACTTCTTCTTGAAGGCTGTAAAATACGACGGTTATATGTTAGCCTGTCCAAATCAATATCTGCTATTTCCAGCTTGCTTTCAAAGAAGAAACGTTCTGACTCTTTGAGCATATTTCCGTTTTCGGCTATCATTAGATGCCCGGAAAATACTGCATCGGTAGTAGATTCGCATGAATTGGATGAGGCATAAACATAGCCAGCAACACAACGTGAGGATTGGCTTTTCACAAGATTTCTACGGAACTCCGCTTTACTAACCAATTCGTTACCGGCAGACAAATTAAACAGTAAGGTGGCTCCTCCCTGAGTGAGAAAACTGCTGGGTGGCAATATACTCCAAAGATCTTCGCAGATTTCTATTCCGAACACTAGCTCTTCACGGTCTTTTGATGCAAATATTAAATCTGCTCCTACAGGTACCATATAATTATCAATCCATATCTCCTCAACATCGAGTTGATCCGAACCGGTGAACCAGCGATCTTCGTAAAATTCATTATAATTGGGAAGATTCGTTTTGGGTACAATCCCCAGAATTTTACCTTTTTGCAATACCGCGGCACAATTATATATTCTCCCGTTAATTATGAGAGGGAGCCCAACTATAGAAACCATGGTGCTTTCGCTTGTTGCTTTTGCTATTTTAACAAGTGCTTCTTTTGCTCCTTTTAGCAAAGTATCTTTTAAAAAGAGATCTCCACATGTATAGCCTGTAATACAAAGTTCCGGAAAGACTAAAAATTCTACCGATTTCTTTTCGGCATCCTTTATAACTTCGATTATTTTTTCGGTATTAAAGATGCAGTCAGCTACCCTGAGTTCATGAGCAGCTGCTCCTACTCTCACAAAGCCGTAATCCATATAAAACACCAACCCAAAAAGTGTATTTGCTTTGAAATAATAATATCATATTGTTTCCCATAACGGAAATAAAGATTCTACTGCGTTTTTTATTGGGAACTTGCGTTCCACAATTATCTAGCTTAGAACAAAAAAAGCCTCAGGGTTTAACCTGAGACTTGTGGAGCGGGTGAAGGGAATCGAACCCTCACGACCAGCTTGGAAGGCTGGGGTTCTACCACTGAACTACACCCGCAAATCAATATTTGTCTGTGCGCTTTTGCGCTGCATTGTTTATTATACTTAAGTCATTCATGCTTGTCAAGCAAGTTTATCAGCTTTTTGCCGTTTTTTTATCATTACATTTTTTGCTGGTTCTTGCATATTTTAGATTCCCCCCGCCTATTAAGCGATAGGTATGGATTACTATCACAGGCGGGGTAAATCATGTATATAGCTAACTACTCTGGTTTAATTCTCTATTATACGGACTATTCTGACTTTTTTGGGGCTTCAGCCTTTTTCTCCGCTGATGTCTTTTTAGATGCCGTAGTTTTTTTTGCCGCTGTTGTTTTCTTAGGCGACGCGGCTTTTTTTGTTGTTTCGGTCTTTTTCTCTGTTGCTGTCTTTTTTGTTGTTGCTGCCTTTTTTGTTGTTGCTGCTGCCTTTTTGGTCCCTGTTGCTTTTGTTGCCGCTACTTCCTTTTTGGTCTTAGAAGCAGAAGTAGATTCTTCGGCTTTACTTTCTAATGCTTTCTTTGTTGCTCTCTTAGCTATTTTAATACTATAATTTGCCCCTGAATTGTTATCCCAATTTCCCAAGGGATCAACAAATGCACAATTCAAGCTACCTGCCATTTTTAATGTAATGCTGGCAGAAAAGGCGTTATCTATTTGTTGCATATCTATAGTCTCGGCTTCTTCCCAATTTTCGTTATAACCAATATGGACTTTCACATCAGTAGCACCGGAATTCTTCAGAAGCCCTGTATAGATAATCTCAAGTTTTTCTCCTGCTTTTGCGCTTGTGTAAGAAAATATAACTCCGTTTTCTTTATATGTCTCTTTTTTCATAATATACTTCGCTCCTTCTTTATAATTCCTGATTACCTGTTAATTCCATGTGCAATTATATATTAGTACATTTTGGATGTAAAGCAATTCAGCGAAGTTTGGAGTCTTAGGTAACATTTTACACTAGACACGCACATTATTTGTGCAAATTTACTTGTGCAAATTTACGGTTTCTTTAATCAACATGGGCTCAGCACTAAGTTTTGCAGCCATTTCAAGGCATGCATCATATTTCCCTTTATTGAATCCTCCCGAAAGTAAAGACCTTATTAATAGATTTTTTGGTGTATCCAGAGGTGAGACGTATTCAACCGCTGATACCGTGTATCCAAAGGCCTCCAATATCATACAACGCAGACCGTCTGTCAAGACATCAGCAAGCCTTGCCTTAAAAACTCCATGCTTGATTATTTCCCCAAAAGGTTTATATGAGTATTGATTTAAAAGCTCACTATGACAGCAGGGGACTGCCACAATCCCCCTAGCCCTGTTTCTGATTCCATATGCCAATGCATAATCAGTTGCTACATCACAAGCATGCAGGCTAATCACAAGATCCGGCTGTATAGCATCGCCTCTCTCATTTTCATAAAGCAAAGTGCGTATATCCCCTTTTATAAAGGTCATATTCCGGTATCCCAAATCCTCAGCGATTTTTCTGGAAGAATTTATTACCCCGTCGGAAATGTCTATTCCGGTAAATCTGCAGTTTATCCTCAAAACCTCTCGCAGATAGTAATTAAGCACAAAGGAAAGATATGATTTACCACAAGCACAATCCACCACCTTAAGTTCACTTCTATCTTTCATAAGATCCTTCAGCATTGGTTCTATAAGTTCAACAAAATGATCGATCTGATTATATTTACGAATCATATCATTCTTTATTTTGCCGTTCCCGGCCATTATTCCTATGGATTTCAAGAGCTTATCGGCTTTTCCCGGCTTGATAAGATAATCCCGTCCCGAAACAACTCCTGTATCAGCATGGCTGTTTATTATGCTTTCTCTGTCTTCTTCCAGAACCTTTGTCTTCATGGTAACATTCTTATTGTCGGCTTCGATAATGAGCATCTCGCCCCGGCTCTTATAATAAATATTAATTTTCTCATACGGCTTTGCGAAACCTGTAATAAGCTCCGGTACTTTCTCCGGAACAGTTTCTATATTTCTGCCCTCAAAATTTATTATTAATTTCTCATCTTCCAAGGTGCACTTTAAAGGAAATGTAACAACACCAGACTTAAATTCGCCTGTTAAGCCTTCGAAATAATCAATTTCATCTTGCAGGCGATAGGCTATTCCTTGGAGCATCATGTTCAATTTTTGCTGTGTTTGCTTATCCATAACAAACTCCTTTGTTGATTAATACCTAGTGACTTAATATAAGTATTTCTTCAGGGGTTAGCTCTCTAAATTCTCCGGGTTTCAAAGATTCATCCAACCATACCTCACCCATTCTCAGGCGCTTTAATTCTAAAACAGATGTTCCTACTGCCTTAAACATTCTTTTAACCTGATGGAATTTCCCTTCATATATCTCAACCCGTGCTATGACCGGGTTTAAAGAGATAAATTCCAATTGGGCAGGCAACGCAGTGTAGTTATCACCAATATCAACACCTTTTTCAAATGCTTCTATTGCTCTGTCACCGGGAAATGACGCCAATAATGCCTCATATAGCTTTTTTACGCCCTTTTTGGGTGAGAGCAGATTATGGGCAAAAATTCCGTTGTTTGTAATGAGCAAAAGCCCTTCAGTATCTTTATCTAAACGACCTACCGGAAAAACCTCTCTTCTCCTGATTTCTTCGGGAAATAAGTCCAGCACTGTTTTAAGAGTTTTATCCTCTGTTGCAGTAATCACTCCCTTGGGCTTATTCAGCATATAGTACACAAACTGCCTATATTCAATTGGTACCCCTCTTACACTTATTATATCCTTTTCGGTAATAACATGAGTACCCGGATCCTTAATCGTCACATCGTTAACACATACTAAACCCTTTTTAATAAGCTCCTTGACTTCACTACGGGAAGCAACCCCTTGGTCCTTTAAATATTTATCCAGGCGCAGTTTTGGCATCACATCATCCTCCATCCCTTGGGATACAGGTTCTTAAGCATTTGGCCCTCCTGCTTTACCCAACCTAAGGGAAAATCTTCGTAGCATACAGCCGCAAATCCCCTGTCCTCATTATGAAAAAGTGTTTCTCCTTTAAGATACCGTATTATATTTGGGTCATCTTTAGCAAACCTTATTATTCTTTTGAAATCACTTATCTTTGAAGCCATTATCAAGGATTGGGAAGGCTCAAACCGCCCTTTGATATATTCCCCCAAGCATAGTCCGGCTTTTTCCCACTTAACGGGAGGAAGCTTATCCAGATATTGTGGAAGCCTATAAAGACTATTTCCTCTAAGGTGGAAAATTCCCTGTTCAAAGCTGTTCATGTTTTCTAGGGCAAACTCCTCGAAAGCCTTGGCGGCTTTTTCTGCTTCCTTTGAGGTATACTCCAAAGATTTCTTTACCTCTTCATTTTTTGGTTTGCTTCCCTTTTTTATAAGTCGGCAGACAAAATGCCCCTCTCCTTTTGCCTTATGAGGCCATAAACGAAGGCCTCCGCTTAAAGAAGGGTCCTTTGATTCTGTCCATTCTCCCCTTGACGGCTCAAAGCCTCCAATTGGATTAAGCCTATCAACCTCAAGATCGTATGTTTTTATGAAAAACTCAATATTTTCCTCATTTTCATGTGGATTAAATGTACAGGTAGAGTATACAATAATTCCTCCGGGCTTTAACATCTCATATGCTGATTTAACAATTTGCCTTTGTATATTAACACACTGGTCGCTCATAAAGCGAGAATAGCTTTGAACAGCTTCTTTTCCCTTTCTAAACATACCTTCTCCGGAGCAGGGCACATCAAGAAGTATGCGGTCAAAGTATTCGGGATAAATCTGTTGAAGCTTTTCAGGGCTTTCATTTACAATAAAGGTGTTTGCAAGACCCATGAGTTCAACGTTCTTAACCAGTGCCTGTACACGTTTCGGGCTAATATCATTGGTTACTAAAAGCCCCTTATTCTGCATTCTACTTCCTAAAGCAGTAGTTTTTCCTCCGGGTGCGGCACATAAATCCAGCACCTTTTCCCCGGGCTCTGGACACAAAGCTTGCGCCGGCATCATGGCACTGGGCTCTTGAATATAGTACAATCCAGCATGATACGCAGGTAACTTTCCAAAGGATTCGCCTTCTTCATAATAAAAGCCCTCGGGAATCCATGGTATTGAATCAAGTTGTTTATCAATTAAATCTAAGAAATTGCTAGGTTGTATTTTTAAAGGGTTTATTCTTATTCCGAAATTGCGTTTACCAGCGAAGGACGCAATAAAATCCTCATATTCGTCCGTTGCCATTAAAGTTCTAAATTTTTCTACAAAGAATTCAGGTAGTCTCATAGGGCCTCTTTCAATAAGAATTCACTCGTCATTTACAATTACCGCTAATGTTCCTCTATTAGTCCTTAACAAATAAGCTGACTTGATAAAAATCATTTTCAACAAGCAGACGAGCGCGCTGTGCTGTTTTTTCATCGGCTGCAAGGGATTGAACAAGAAAATCGGGATTCTTCATTAAAAATTCCTTCATCGAGTTTTCCGGATTCCTTATATAATCCAAAACTAAGCTTAGCTGGGCTTCATCTATATATCCGCTGTCTTTTGCCTTTGTAAATACCTGTGTGTCGATATCAACCATGGCATGGGATTCAAGCCCCAGCCCTGCCAATATTTCTTTTCCTCCTTGTAGTCTGTCCACCACCACAAGACTCCATTTAATATCGGCTCCCAGATTTTTGATTGCAGGAACCCATGCCCGTTCATAGCTGGATGCTGTAGTAATCAAATCTGCAATATGCAATACGTTTTTTCCATTTAAGTCATCAATCAATGTGGATTCCCCATCCTTGTAAAGGACTGCAGATTTATCTTTAAAAAGTGTTATGTGCGGCTTGTTTAAAAGTTCTGCCACCATAAAGGAAAAGAACCAGTCTCTTCTTTCACCACCAGATATTAAGTCTATTTTGCTTATATCAAGATTCTGGCTGACATAAGCTACCAGTGCATCAATTGTCCCTTTATAAATTTCATCGGTGCTGTAATTTTTTTGCGACAATTTATGAATTTCCTTTGAACAGGACAGCTTATCTTCTTTTAACCGGTCTATATCAGCCAAAAAAGAGTTTGCTTTTTCCTCACTACCGTATAAAAAATGTGTGTTCACATAATATGGGCCGATTCTTCCCGATGTATACCAAAAAGGCTTATCTTTCGGGCATACACGGATGGCGTTCGTTTTAAACAGGTAGTCTATGAGCAATTGATTCATATTAATAATCCTCCAGAAATTATATCATGTTAACTAAGTTTACGATTGCCTGTAAGGTAAATCTAATTTTAAACAATAAGCCCGCCAATAAGCTCCGTAACCGCATTAACATGGTTTAGAGCCATATAAGCTTCAATACCTTCAATAGTTTCTACCCATGCCATAGGGTTTACAAAACCTGCGGTTCCTATCATTACGGCAGAAGCACCCGCTAAAAGAAACTCTATGGCATCTGTACCATTGGATATTCCTCCCATGCCGATAACGGGTATTTTTACGGCCTTCGAAACTTGATATACCATTCTTAGCGCTATGGGCTTAACTGCTGGCCCGGAAAGCCCTCCTGTAATGTTGCCCAATATTGGTCTTCTGGTTTTTGCATCAATTGCCATACCTAAGATAGTATTAATTAACGAAACCGAATCAGCGCCAGCATCTTCGGCAGCTTTTGCAATCTCCGTAATATCCGTAACATTAGGTGTCAATTTTACAATAAGGGGTTTTTTCGCATATTTTTTCACACTTGAAACTACGTTGTTTACACCTTTAGCCGAGCTACCAAAGCTTAAGCAGCCCTCTTTGACATTGGGGCAAGAGAGGTTGAGTTCAATAGCATCCACATCGGCATCGGATAGAATCTCCACCATGCTCTCATATTCTTCCACAGTATTTCCTGATGCATTTGCAATAATCGCAGTGTCAAATCCCCTTAAGAAAGGAATTTCCTTTTCGATAAACTCATGAACACCCGGATTCTGAAGCCCCACGCTATTTAGAATACCAGAAGGAGTTTCGGCTATTCGAGGTGGAGGGTTACCTTTTCTTGGAAGGGGTGTTAAGCCCTTAACCGCAATTCCACCAAGTCTATTTAAATCAAAATATCTGCTATACTCTCTGCCAAAACCAAAGGAGCCGGAAGCCGCGATAACAGGATTTTTTAGCTCCAATCCGCCAATATTCACTTTGAGATTTATACTATCATTCATAAATCTAACCCTCGCACATTTAATCAAAAATTATATCATCGCCGCCAAAAACGGGGCCTTTCTTGCAAACCTGTGTATAATCCCAGTCATCACCTTTTTTTGTCTTGCACACACAAACAAGACATGCTCCTATACCGCATCCCATACGCTGTTCCATGGAAACCTGGCAGGGAATATCATATTCTTTTACTATCCCCACTCCGAGCTTCATCATAATCAGAGGTCCGCAGAAAAACACCATATCGGCAGGCTCTTTATCCAGTTCCTTTTTCAAGATATCTGTAACAAAGCCCTTTTCACCGTAACTTCCGTCGTCGGTAGTGATAATTAGCTTGTCACTGGCTTGTTTAAACTCTTTTTCCAGTATGACACAAGATTTATCTCTGAATCCTAATATAGCCTTTTTATTTTCTGCCGGATGATCCTTAAGAAGCTGAAGAAGTGGAAAAATACCTATTCCTCCACCTACGACAATTATTTTTTTATGCTTTGGATATAATGAGAAGCCCTGACCTAGTGGGCCCATAATGTCTATATCATCCCCAGCTTTATATTTGGAGAGAATTTTTGTCCCTTTGCCTCTGATTTGAAAAACAATATCAAAGGTTCCGTTTTCACGGTCCACAGAACAGATACTTATAGGCCTTCTGAGAAGAACTCCGTCTTCATCGCCGCATTTTACATGTACTATTTGGCCTGCTCTTGCCTTTTTTGATACTTTCTCGGAATTAATGGTAAACAAAAAGGTATC
This sequence comes from Clostridiaceae bacterium, assembly GCA_012520615.1. Lineage (GTDB taxonomy): Bacteria > Bacillota > Clostridia > DSM-8532 > DSM-8532 > DTU059. Next base: position 14,818 of record JAAYNX010000174.1, read on the forward strand.
CGTATTTAATTGCTCTGCTTTTGATATTTTATAAACTGTATCCATGAAAACCTCCAATGGAATGCACACTTAATTTAGTCACATTATACCAGTGGTTTTATCTAAGAGCAATAAAAAGCGGGGGCAAGGCTTCACAAAAAACAACAGAACCGTCAGGCTGTCTAGCTTTGTCTAACTTTGAGCGCAGCCAGAAGTGATTCAATTGTTTTTTCTTCGAGTTCTAAAGCCACTTCCTGCTCCAGCAGGTCACATAAAAAATGGGAATCAGAGGTACGGATATACTGATATGAATTAAGTGAAGGGTTTTCTTTTATAAATTCATCAAACACACAATTTTTAGACAATTCCAGATATTTAAAACCATACTCAGGAGGAATTGCGCCCAATGTGTTAAGCATGCTGTAGGACTGACGATTAACATGGGCTGGAATAACCACTCCGTTAAGATTCCTAACTGATTTAAGAGCTGTTTCGGTATCCAACATACTGGCACCGGAAAGAAGCCGGGACTCTCTGCCAATTTCGTTATCCTCATTGTCCATTAAAATCTGAGAGCCGAAAATATCCTCGCGGTTTTTCATGGGAGATAAATTATCATAAACAAGCTTTTCAAAAGTTTGAGCCTTATCTAGCTCTGGGAATAAGCAAACGAGATGAATTTCCTCTGCTGTGCAAAGCTCCATCCCCGGTATAACTAGCAAGCCTTGTCTGTTTCCCACCTCTATAACAGCCTGTAAATTGCCGGTAGAGTTATGGTCGGTTACTGCAATAATATCAAGACCTTTTATAAGAGCCATATTAACAATATTATTAGGTGTCATATCCTCCTCAGCACAAGGAGACAGGCAGGAATGGATATGCAGATCAACCCAGTATTTCATCATAAATCCTTTAAGGTTTTATATATCTCGTAACAAAGCTCAGCCGCACTTTTACCACTGGTAAGAATGATGACTTCTTTCTCATTTGCTCTTTCGATTGTCTGATTATAAATTTCAATATTGTCCGGTATAAGAATACAGGCGCAGTCGGTAAGGGATGCAACTGCTATTACATTCAGGTTCGTATGTACAGTTATCCATATGTCCCCTTGATTAACCTTCGCCATAGCATAACTTAACATGTCGCAGGTATATACGCCGGAAACATTTTTCGTTAGCAATTCAGACGTTCCTGCTATAATCTTAAAATCTAGTTTTTGAGATATTTCATTAACAGTCATCAATCATACTCCCTATACTATTCAATTTGGTGTAACTGATTGGCAATACTATTAACCTTTTCTCTGAGTTTGAAGATGCAATCGGTTTCTTTAGCATTACCACGTACTATATCTTCAGCTAATGCCCTGCAGCTTGGCGCACCACATGCCCCACAGTCCAGCCCATATAGGCCTTCTGTAATGGCATCAATCTTGTTCATTTTTTCAAGAGCTTTCATCATGTCATCATCAAGCTTTAATATTGGTCTGTATTCAACCGTAGACTTCCATTCAAGTCCATCAACATTCTCATGTTTCTTGAGAACATTATGAGCTTGATTCTTCTTTATTTTCTCTATCTCATTATTAAGATTAACCTTGGCTATAAAAGGGTTCTCTACTGTTAGAGGGCCTCCCAAGCAGCCTTCCGGGCATGCAAGAACCTCAAGAAAATCAATATTATCCAGATTACCTTGAACAGCCTCTTCAAGTATGTCATTTACATTTTGTATACCATGGACGGCAATGCGTCGACCATCATTGATAGCTGAACTTTCTCCACCTGTGCCTGCCCATGATACACCTATGGCGCTAGACAGCGAGAAGGGTTCCCCTGTTATAGCGTCTTGTTTTTTCATGATATCTAGAATAGGTAGGAACATATCTTTAATAGACAATACTCCGTCTACATTTGATTTCCGATTTTCATACGGCTCTTTTACACTGGTTACTTTTGCTGCGCAAGGGGAAATAAAGAATACACCAATATCCTCAAAAGGTATCCCGTACTTCTCGTTTACCTCCTTTTTGGATAAAGCAGCGGCAACTTCCATAGGAGATTCAATCCTAAGCAGATTATCAATAAGATTAGGAAAACGTATTTGAATAAATCTGACGACAGCAGGGCAAGCAGATGAAATAACAGGCTTCTTAATATCTTTGTTTGACATATATCGCTCTGTGGCATTTGTAACTATCTCTGCTGCTCTTGCTACTTCAAAAACATAGTCAAAACCGTACTGTTTTAAAGCCAAAACAATTCGTTCTCTTGAATAGCCGGGACCGAATTGTCCATATAGGGTAGGTGCCGGAAGTGCTATTTTATAGCTATATTTTTTAATTATGTCGAGAGGATCAGTGACAGCTTTTTTTGCATGATAAGGACATACCCTTATGCATACCCCACAATCGATACATCTTTCCTTTATTATTACTGCTTTACCGCTGCGTACTCGTATAGCCTCGGTAGGACAATATTTAATACAATTAGTACATCCTTTACACCTTGTTGTGTCTAGGGTGACAGAATGAAAGTACTGCTGTTTCATTAATTAGCCCCTTTAATATGGAATATCTAGTTTTTTACCGGTTTAAAAAACACGGTTATATATACTGTAGTTCCCTCGTTAACAGCCGTTTTAATTTCAAAAACGTCAGCATGTTTCTTAATGTTTGAAAGTCCCATTCCTGCTCCAAAACCCATTTCCCTGATACTATCCGGAGCGGTTGAATAACCTTCTTGCATGGCCAAATCCAGGTCTGCTATGCCTGGACCTTGATCGGAAATAATTATTAGTATTTTGTTTTCATCAATTTCTATGTGCGCTTGGCCCCCATTACCATGAATAACTGCGTTTATCTCAGCTTCGTACATGGCTATAGATGTACGTTTAACCACATCCGGAGTTACACCTATCTGAGATAATATCTTTCGGACACTGCTGGAAGCCTCTCCAGCTATGGTAAAATCATTAGCGGGTATGCTATAGTCTCTTACAACTACATTATTCATAAGTTTTTTATTCTCCACTCCCGTGAATTCCACTTGAATATAGTTTCCCACTTGCTATAAACAAGGGCCATTCCGTAGCAAGAAGCGCAATTCCCTTTTCTTCTGCCATTTCTATCATTGTCTCTAGGGGTTTCTTACCTCTTACAAATACTACTGCCTTTATATCCATCATTTCGGCAGTTCTTATTACCTGAGGGTTTACCAGTCCAGTTAAAAGTAGCGCATTAGACTTTGAAAATGCCATGACATCACTCATAAGATCAGCACTGCAAGCAGAAAAGATATCCATGTTAGCATCATAGTTATTTGTACATATCTCTGCTTTGATAAGCTCTGCAATTTCCGGTATTTTCATATTACTCCTCTCAAATTCATACCTATAATATAGGTAGGTAAACTGTTGTTTCTAAGACAGTGTTTTGTTTCTTATCGAGCATCAAAAAAGGCATTTAGTTCATTTATCAAATTTTCTGCATTAATGCCGTGAACAGCACATGCATCCTCAATGCTCTCTCCTGAAGAAGAAGGACAACCGAGACAATGCATACCGTGCTTAATAAAAATAGGAGCTGTTCCTTTATCCATCATAAGAACATCCATGATAATACTATCCTTAGTAACTTTTGCCATAATAATTGTCACACCCCCCTATATTATTTTATATAGAATATACTTATGATTTCAATTATAACAAAAAGCAGAAATTGCGCAACATTTTACGTCAGTTATTGACTTGAACAATAGGGTTGTGTTAAGTTTAACAAGATAGGGCAGTATAAAAAGTTATGAAATACTTACTCATGCTTTTTTAAAGGTGTGTGTATTAATTTTACAGGAATAACTGTTGATCAGGAGGTAACTATGTCATTTTTTTCAAAGCTTTTTGGTGCAGATAAATCACAAAATGAAGCAAATGAGAATGTTTCCAGAAGTGAAAGTGCTGTATCACTCCAAAAACAAAATAACGATGGTGAAATTGTTGCGGCCATTATGGCTGCTTTGATGAATATGTTATCTGATAGCTCCACCGGAGAGCTTAGGATTAAATCGATTCGCCGTACTAACAGAAGTTCGCCGATTTGGAACAGTGTCGGTCGCGATGAATATATCGCATCAAAGCTTTAATTCAATAATATAAAAGTGAAGGGGCTGCCTTTAAAATATATTTTAAAGCAACCCCTTTTCAATAAAGGTGGTTTTTATGAAGTATATTGTTCTTCTGGGCGACGGTATGGCTGACTGGCCGATTAATGAAATCGGCGGCAAAACACCGTTGGCAGTTGCATGCAAGCCTAATATGGACAGATTGATTAAATACAGCATTCAAGGGCTGGCACACACAATTCCCGAAGGGATGCCTGCGGGAAGCGATGTGGCCAATTTATCTGTATTTGGTTTTGATCCAAAAACCTATTATACAGGTCGTTCTCCCCTTGAAGCTATCAGTATGGGTTTAAAGCTGAACCCTGATGATACAGCGCTGCGGTGCAATTTAGTTACTCTTAGTAATGATGAAGCTTACCAAGATTGCACTATGGTTGACTACAGTGCAGGAGAAATTACCACCGAGGAATCCACCGAGCTTATGAAAGCTGTGGCCAAAGAATTAAATTCAGATGGAATAGACTTCTACCCGGGGATTAGCTATCGCCACTGTCTTGTTTGGAAAAACGGGCCGATGGATATTAGCCTTACCCCTCCTCACGATATTTCAGGGAAGAAAGTTATTGGGCACCTTCCTAAAGGGCCGGGCAGTGAAACCGCATTAGCTCTTATGAAGAGAAGCGTAGAAGTTTTAAAAGATCACCCAATAAATAAAAAACGTATTGAACAAGGTTTAAACCCTGCCACGTCAATTTGGCTTTGGGGGCAGGGAAAGAAGCCCGATGTTCCGTTGTTTATTGAAAAATACGGCCTCTGCGGCTCTGTAATATCTGCTGTGGATTTGATAAAGGGTATTGGTATCGCGTCGGGTATGAAGGCAGTTGACGTGCCGGGAGCAACAGGAAATATAAATACAAATTTCAATGGTAAGGCCGAGGCAGCTTTAAAGGAGTTGCAATCAGGTCGGGATTTCGTATACGTTCATGTCGAAGCTCCCGATGAATGCGGGCACCAAGGCCAGCTTAAAGAAAAAATACACGCAATTGAGCTGATAGATAAAGAAGTTTTAGGTACGTTGCTAAATGGACTAGAAAGCATGGGTGACTATCGTATAATGGTACTTCCGGATCACCCCACGCCTATTTCCATCAAGACACATAGCAGTGATCCTGTTCCCTTCTTTATATATGACAGTCGTAAAACTGATATGGTAAATGCCGAAGCTGTATATACCGAAGCTTGTGCCAAAGAAAACGGTACTATTGTAAATCTCGGTCATACTTTAATGGATATGTTCCTTGAAGTGATTAATTAATCAATACCATTAGTTTTAACAACTCTAGCAGTATACTGCAAAGTATTCGTGCGATTTAGCTTAGCTACTATTCTAATAAAAAAAACGGGGTATACCCGTTTTTTTATTGCGCTTTTAATACATCCTTTGGTGGAATCTTTATTACTTGACCTTGAGTAATCTTATTAGGATCTGTAATATTATTGTATTTGCATAGTGCATTAACCAGCGATGTGTCTCCATAATAAGTTCTGGTAATAGAGCTCAAACTGTCACCGCTCTTAACAACATGTTCCCTAACATCAGCTCCAGTTTGTGGAGTAGGTGTTGGTGTCGGAGTTTCAACCGGAATTTCTGTTTCCACAGGGTCCTCAGTAGGTGTTACATCTGGTGTACCGGTTGGTGTTGTTGAAGTGGTCGGCGGAGTTGGCGTTGGTGACTTAAAATTCTCCTTACCAGTATTCATTAAAGAAGTAATTATAAAAAATATAATTCCAAACATTATTAAAACGGATACAAATACCATTCCCACTAAAATAGAACTCTGGTATTTGTTTGTTTTCCGTCTATTATATTTATAGGTAATGGCTGGAGCTTTATTAAGCCTTTGGACTTTAGCCCTTACATCTTGTTTTGGCTGAATTCTTTGCTGAGTCTGCGAAGTTTGCCTTTTCACTTTCCCTTGATTCAATACTTTTTCCACTTGAACTACTAAAGCTGTAAGGTCTCCTTCTGTTTTCCTCTTCATTGCCTCATCGACCAAGCGATGCGCTATGTATGTGCTGTCACTTCTAAGTGCTAATATATCCTCAATTTTCTCTTCGCCGAGAGTCTCATAAAGGCCGTTACTCAAAAGAAGAAAGGAATCCCCTTCAACAATATTATAAACATCTGAAACTACTGCACTGCCTTTTTCCTCTTCTCCAGGAAGTATGATATCTGTGTCGTTTTCTTCTTCGTTCCCAAGAACTTTATTGTCAATCTCTCTTTTTGCTCTTGATACATCAGATGCCAATGGCTTAAATCTGCCATCTCTCATCATAAAAATACGACCATTGCCGCTGGTTACAGCAACAAGCTGTCCTTCTGAAAGAAGCAAGCCTGAAAACCCAAGATTCCATTCCGGGTAAGTTTCCGGCACTCTGTTCATTTCCAAAAAGCTCGTAATGAGGCGTTCTGTATCGTTAACCCGTGACTCTAGTTCTTTTATTTTAGAATTTATATCACCGCCGTTTACGGTGATTTTCTCATGAAATTTTCCGACTTCTTTTAATATTGAAGTGCTTACTTCTTGTTCCGGATAGTCATAAACCATATTATCGGATACGGCAAACAGATATTCAACCCCTCTGTTTTCCATAGAAGCCTGTACATTTTCAATATGCTGCTCGGAAGTAAATTTACCGTTTATGTAGAAGGAGTTTGTGTTGTTTGTTCTGCCATACCCAATACGAGAATAAACACACGCATTAACCTTTATCACGCTACTCATTGGGATCTCCTCTTTTCGACATGATTCATGCCTTTAATGATTGTATCAGAAGAGCTGTTTAACTGTAAAATACACTGTTCAACAACTCTTCAATAAATGATATCATATTAAGAACCACGTTTCAACAATTTCACGAAATAACTTAGCTACATTGACAAAACCTGCTAAAATAATACAATGTTTTTGATATTTTAGATTAGTAAGGCATAAGATTCATTGAGAAGCATTAATATTGTCATCCTAATTCTTATAACGAGAATAATGATTTACCCCATCTCTAAGGTGGTGGGTAGGGGTTACTGTTTCAGGCGGGGGGTATATCCACCGCCTCGAGTTTCAATGACTCGGGACCCGTTCGAAATCTTTGATTTCGGTAACGGGTAATGTTATTATAAAGTATAATGGTTTCGTTATGTATTTGTCATAAATTAATATAATATCATACATAGGAGCTGGTGAAATGAAAAAACCTAAACAGCTATACAAGGTAAGAAAAATTAACGACCTAAGGGACATGGTACAGCAAAGTGTAAAGATCTACGGCGATTTGGACGCTTTTTTGGTTAAGGACAAACTCACCGGCAACACTCATAATGTATCATTTAAACAATTTCAAAGTGAAATTGAATGCTTGGGTACGGCCTTATGCAATTTGGGACTGAAAAACGAAGCCATCGCTATTATCAGTGAAAACAGGTATGAGTGGTGTGTATCGTATTTAGCGGTAACAAATGGCACAGGTGTAATTGTTCCGCTTGATAAAGAATTACCGGATTCCGAGATGTGTTCACTTTTAGAAAGAAGCGACGCAAGTGCAGTTTTTTGTTCAACTGACTATTTAGATGTTTTGGTAAGAAAAAAACCGGGTCTACCCCACCTTAAAAAAATAATATGCTTTGACCTTGAAAAGAGCGATAATGACATCCTCTCATATGACGAGCTAATTCTGAATGGAAAAGAGTTGCTTGATAATAACAATAGTACTTTTACCAACGCTTCAATAGATCCAGATGCCATGAATATGCTGATTTTTACTTCCGGTACCACCGACCAGAGTAAAGGTGTTATGTTAAGCCACAGAAACATAACATCAGATATTATGGCTGTATCTCAGCTGTTGTATGCCGATAATAACGACCTTATCATGTCAATACTCCCTTTGCATCATACATATGAATGTACTGCCGGTTTTCTGACAATGGTATACTTAGGAGTTACAATCTGTTTCTGCGAGGGTCTGAGGCATATTTCTAAAAATCTTCAGGAATACAAGCCTTCGATGATAATGAGTGTACCTTTGATTCTGGAAAATGTTTATAACAAAGTTATTAAAAAAGCAAGAAAAGAAAACCGCACCGGAGCTCTAAAATTTGGTCTTTTTGTTGCCGGCACTCTTTTGAAGCTTAATATTGATATCAGAAGAAATCTGTTTAAAGAGGTGCTGGATAATTTGGGAGGTAACCTGAGATTAGTTATTTCCGGTGCTGCCTCACTGAACCCTAAGATTAGCAAAGCACTTAGAGCAATGGGATTTAACATTATGCAGGGGTACGGTCTTACAGAATGCTCCCCCATTGTATCGGTAAATCGTCTTGATTATTATCGCGACAAATCCGCAGGCTTGCCACTAAGCGGAATTGAAGTTGCCATAGATAACCCCGGTCCTGATGGTATTGGCGAGATAAAGGTAAAGGGGCCTATTACCATGCTTGGCTACTATAAAAATCCTGAAGCAACTGCTGCGGTAATCCGTGATGGCTGGCTCTATACAGGTGACAACGGATACATCGACAAACACGGTTTTTTATACATATCAGGTCGTCAAAAGAATGTTATAGTAACCAAAAACGGTAAGAATATATTCCCGGAGGATGTAGAGCTATATCTCAATAAAAGCGAGTATATAAAGGAATCCCTTGTTTATGGCGTTGACAGCTCAGATGACACTGATACAATTGTTTGTGCAAAGATTGTTCCCAATATGGAGGTATTAGTTGAAAAATTTGGGCGAGTGCCTGTTCAAGATGAGCTCTACAAGATTATTAAACAAGAAGTGGTAAAAGCCAACAAGAAGCTTTCCTCCTATAAAAAAGTCAAACATTTTGAAATCCGTGAAGGTGAATTCGAGAAAACAACCACCAAAAAGATTAAGCGGCAGGTGGAATTGGTTTCTCTAAAAACCTTGGGTGATATGTTCAAGGTTTTTAATAAAAAGGAAAAACATTGAGGAGAATATATGACAAAAAGTACATTCCATTCACACAGTCGTTTCGACGACGGTCAAGAAGAGCTTGAAGCCTATATAGAATCGGCTTTGACAAAGAATTTTCAAGTCTTCGGCTTTTCGGCCCATGCTCCGGTTAATTTTGAAACCGACTGGACTATGCCATTAGAATCCTTTGAAGAGTACATTGATACCACCAAGTTTTTGAAGGAAAAATATAAGGATAAAATAGAGATATATACCGGTCTGGAAACCGATTACTATCCCGGCTGTACAGACTGGCGCAGAAAGAAAGGAATTGAATACACTATCGGTGCTGTTCATTTCCTATTAGATGAGCAGACGGGGAAATATTTGCCATTAGACGGCACCCGGGAAGAATTTGAGGAAACACTTGAGTATGGTTTTAGAAATGATATTCATGCTTTATTTAAAGCCTATTTTTCTCAAATAAGAGAAATGCTCATGAAAATGCCCCCAAACATTGTCGCTCATTTGGACGTTATACGTAAAAACAATTCCGGCAATACTTTTTTTGATGAAGATGATAAGGTCTATCGGGAAGAAGTTTTAAAAACCTTGGATATTATCTCTCTGACCAACACTATTGTTGAAGTAAACACCGGTGGTATATCCAGAGGCTATGTAAGCACTCCTTATCCGAGTATATGGGTATTGGAAGCCTGCCGTGATATGGATATCCCAATCATGGTAAACTCGGATAGTCATCACCCGGATTCTATTGATTTTTATTATGACGAAGCTTATGCTATATTGAAAAGTATTGGAATTAACAAGCAACGAATCCTATACAAAAATGAATGGTGCGATGTAAGTTTATAGCAAAGTCCTTATTGATACACAAAAGACCTTGAAAGGATTTGGCAGTATATGAAAGTAATACACCTTATCGGAGGCGGAGATGAGGGAGGCGCAAAAAGCCATGTCTTACAGCTTATAAAAGAGCTGGGAAAACATATAGACGCTACTCTTATCAGCTTCAGAAAGGGTAAATTCCACGACGATGCGGTTGCAATGGGTATTGACGCACGCATTGTGAAGACAGGCAATATTTTTCTCGACCTGCGGAAAACTCTTAAGCTGGTTAAAACAGGTCAGTATGATATTATTCATTCTCATGGAGCCAAGGCAAATATGATGGCTTCCATTATCAGGCGTATAACTGGTATTCCTGTAGTTACTACTGTGCATAGTGACTATCATCTTGATTACATGCACAGCCTGTTAAAAAGGTTTACTTTTGGTATAATCAATATGATCGCATTAAGGCGAATAGATTACCATATAAGTGTATCTAGCAACCTGAAGGAAATCCTTAAAGACAGCGGTTTCGATCCTCAGCATCTCTATTCGGTGAATAACGGAATAGCCTTTGATAATGAAATCCCCTCCTGCACCAGAAAGGAATTCTTCGAGCGCTTTAATGTACCCTTTCCCGAAGATTGTGTTCTTATTGGAATTATGGCAAGGCTACATCCTGTTAAGGATCACGAAACTTTTTTGCGTGCTGCCGCAGAAGTTATAAAAGCAAATCCTGAAGCCAGATTTTTAATAGCCGGCCCCGGCGATGAGCTATTGGACCATTTAAAGCAATTTGCAGATAAATTGGGGTTGACACCATATGTATTATTCACAGGTATGGTTGAGAAACCCTACGATTTTTTCCAGATTATCGACATAAATGTTCTCACCTCTATAAGTGAAGGGTTTCCTTATGTGGTCCTAGAAGGTGCGCGGTTTTCAAAAGTTTTTGTCAGCACCCGTGTCGGAGGTTTGAGTGAGCTGGTAGAATCAGGGGTAAACGGATATCTTGTAGAGCCGAAGGATTGGAAGACCCTTGGAGCACATCTTTCAGAATTATCACTTGATAAAAACAAGCGGGAACGCATGGGAGAGAAACTACAAGTGATGGCTGAAGCTGAGTTTTCCTTAAGAAGAATGTGTGAAAGCCAGCTATCAATATATGAAGCTATTTTAAAAGAAGAAAGGAAAAACAAGAAAGACGGCAAGAAATATGACATCACTCTACTTGGTTATTACGGCTATAAAAACAGTGGTGATGAAGCCATTCTTATGTCCACACTTGAAGCTTTCCGGAAAATAGACCCAGAGCTGACTTTCCTTGTATTCTCCAAAAAACCTAAAGAGACTAAAAAATTATACTTAGTTGATTCTGTGCATCGCTTTAATCTTTTTAAGGTTATTCGTATCCTCAAAAAATCCAGACTCTTTTTGGCAGGCGGCGGAAGCCTTATACAAGACAACACCAGTACCCGCTCAATCTGGTATTATCTTACCGTTCTGAAAATGGCAAAGAAGCTGGGGATTAATTCAATGCTGTTTGCCAATGGTATAGGCCCTATTAAACGAAGCTTCAACAGGCGCTTTGCCGGAAAAGTACTTAATGATCTTCAGGCCATAAGCTTACGCGACGCCCAGTCATTCAACGAAATCAAAGCTCTGGGGATTAACAAGCCAAATATCTTTGTTTCCTCCGACCCGGCAGTGCTTTTGGAAGCCTCTGATGAAAGCAAGGTAGACGAGCTTATTCAATTGGAGAATATTCCTACCGATAAGCCATTAATCGGTTTCTCCCTCCGTAAATGGGCAAATTCAGGATATGTGGATAAAATAGCAGAGATAGCAGACTACTGCGCCGAAAAATATAATTCCCATCCTGTATTCATACCAATGCAATATCCCATGGATTATGATATATCACAAGCTATAGCAGAGAAGATGAAGTTTCCTTGTTCCATCGTAACAAGAATGTATCCCCCAGACATAATATTGGGGCTTACAGCAAGGCTCAAGGTTATGGTGGGTATGCGCCTCCACTCGATAATATATGCAGCTAATCAATGTATCCCGCTTATAGGTTTGGTTTACGAGCAAAAAGTTGAAGCGTTTTTAAAGGAAATAGATCAGCCTTCGGCAGGAAACATAGAGAACCTCGATACCGTTAAAATATGCAAGCAACTTGATATTATATGGGAGAACCGGGAAGAAATTTGCGAGGATTTGTGTAAATCCAAGAAGCGCTTGTCCCTAATGGCTGAGGCAAATGTAGCCAATGCTTATCATATGCTGAAGGAATAGAAGATTACAAGGTTCGAAAACAATCATAAGCGGCGTGGTTGCTGCGATTTAAAGTGCAGCATGGAATGCGGACGTAACACTTTTTGTGAGGGAGTAAAACGACAGAAGAAGCAGTGCAATTGATGTCATTCTGAATGCAGCGAACCGCCATACCCGTCAATCAAATAATTCCTTTTTTGCTGCGGAAGCCGAAATAGAATATCAGTGCGGCAATAGTCCAGAAATAGGTGACCATGTAGGGCACTTCGAAAACATTCTCCGAAAGATTATGGAATAATACACCACACAGGCCGGCAAACCCTCCTGCTGCAATAAGGCGTGTATCATAATCCTTGCTTTGCTTAATTGCACGAATAGACCAGAACACCAGAAATGCTATTAATACTGCGTAAGCTGCCACACCCCAGATGCCCATCTCCACGGCAGTCTTTAACCAGAAATTATCCATATAAAATGTATCAGGCACAAGTCTCCTATTATTCATTGCCACCGCTCCGCCAAAGTGTCCCAAGCCTACACCGGTCCATTTGCGCTGCATGAATAAATCCCAGCCTATTTGATAACGGAGAAGCCTACCCCCTGTCATACTGTTTATCCTATATTGTGGTGACAGCATATATGTTATCCTATCCATCACCGGTGGAAACAGAAGCATTGCTCCTCCCCCGGCGCCAAGGAGGAATAGCCAGCGAGGATTTATGGCAAAACAGAATATGAACATCGCTAGGGCAGCTCCTACCCACGCACCTCTGGATAGGGTAAGGACTAAGCTTAAACTCATGGCTCCAAGCAGTACAAAAAATACTAATCTATCTGTGAAGCCCCTGCCTCTTTGAAGAACCAGAGCCAGACACAGTGGAATCATTAAAATAAATATACTGCCCAGAATATTGGGGCTTTCAACTACTGAGAAAACCCTTGTGGCTGTACTGCCCTCGGCAAAATCGGTCCAGTGTGCGGGTGTGGGAACCCTCAAAATAAATTGGATAAGCCCATGAATACCCATGATTCCCCCTGCATAAACCAATAATCGGGTTATCAGATATGCCTTTTTATCATCTGATAAGAAGCTGTTTAATACAAAAAACCATGCCATGTATTGGGCTACAAGCCGAAACCCTTCAAAGCCCAGCTGCGGGAAGGTGGAGTACCTGAAACATAGAAATAAGGATACCGCCATAAGAAGCAGCATTGGAGAACCTACAGGGGTGCTGACAAGAGGTTTTTCTCTTTTATCAAAAAACCATACCATAAAAACATATATTACGGATATCAAAAGATATGCCTCATCCCATAATCCGAACAAAGAAAACCAGCCCAATAAATCCCTGCCTATCTCATCAATAAATGGATAGAACGCAACCATCGGAATTAAGAACAAGTTAATTAAAAAGAAGGCTTTTGAGTTGCTGAGCAAGGCATAGATTCTGCTTTCCTTTAAAATGACAAGCATTCTTCCTCTGAATCCGGCACTCTTTTTATTGATGCTTTCTAATAGCCGATAAAAAAATGAGCTTTCGGGTTTAAATGCACGAGTGGCAATAAAACGCAAACAGGAAGAAACCTTGCTGTTAACAATGATTTCTCCGGTTCTTTCCACCAGTCTGCCGATAAAGCTTTGTTTTATTATTTCCAGAAAGGCTAAAGTAAAGCGATATGTTAGGCTTTCCATAAACCATAATTCCAACATGGATATACCTCTGTTTTATTTTTTTCTGATGTCCATTACTACGCTGTCCATACCCATTGCATAAATAGTCTTTAAAGTAAACTTTCCTCCTACTGCAACTGCATAACGACCTATCCTTATATCAGGTAAGTCGTGCTTGTCGGCTACCTCTAGATCAATAGTAACATCCACAAGATTAGGGCTCTGGGTTTCTATAAGGTTGCCGTCTGCGGTTTGAACAGTAATCATGGCAGGTTCTTCTCTTACATCAATTATTTTTGCATTTACAAACCCATCATTATCAAAATAAACCCTGTCATCCTTTTTTAGAGCTTCAGTATATGATGGCGGCATTGCAAAGGATTTAACGGTTACAATATAGGTTGTTGTAGGTGCGGTACCAGAAGCTTTAATTTTGTCAGTTACAACCTTGTAACTAACTGCACCGATAGCAATCAATAGAGTCAGTAAAACAATTAAGTCAAAAATATTTATTTTACCAAAAATACGACCTTTCTTATCAATTACTTTCATTTCGTATCCTCCCTGTACGGTCATTTATTCCGCTTTATTAAAGAGTTCTGCAAGGCTCCGGGTAAGAGCCTTTCTATCATAGCGTGCTATTTGTTCGTGATCGGGATTTATCATGCTTTCATCTTTTTTCCAGCTCTCATACATATCAAGAAACCCTTTTTCAATAGCTTTTATATCAGCCCAATCGCAAACTATACCTGTTCTTGTACTGTGTATCAGCATGGCCGCCGCGCCTTTTTCAGGAATCACTGCTAAAATAGGGTTGCCGGTTTGTATATACTCAAAAATTTTACCTGTATAAAAGGCCTCCGAGCCCGGACCACCGCCTTCTATCAATAGCATAGCATCCGAAGCCATCATGTTTCTTAGGCACTCGCTATGCTCCATATAACTTATCGTATCTACCAACCCTGTTAATCCGTTTTTATTGATTAAGCCCTCAATCATATCATGCTTGAAGCTTCCAATAAATCGAATTAATATTTTATCTTTTTGTATTTTTCCCATTCGTACCAAATTGCCCACAGCTTCTAAAAATAAATCAGGCTTTCTGCGACCGTATAAAGCTCCTGTATAGGTTATGGTAAATTTGGGGTTTTTAATCTTTTTTTGTCCTAAATACTCAAAGTCCTCTGTATCAAATCCGTTTGGTATTACATGCATTCTTGTTTCTAAATCAAGTCCAGGATTAAGTCTAACAAAGTTTTCCTTCATTATGGGAGTATTGGTCACAAGAATATCGGCTCTTTTTAATACTTCCCGCTCCATCTCTTTCTCTTTTTTCATTCTGGAAAGCCTATGGGGTTTATCAATCAAATACGGGTTATTGGTCCACTCGTCTCTGAAATCAGCCACCCAGAATAAATCAGGATATTGGTTTTTCACCTTTAATCCAAGCAAATGATCACTATAAGGCGAGGAAGTAGTGTACAGAGCATCAATATCTCCCGCTTTGATTCGTTCAAGGCAGGTTTTTACAGCTTTTTTCATCCAAAGAACTTCACCGTCGGGAATCAGTATCTTCCAAGCTACAAATTTGCCGACCTTATTAAATACCCAAGGAAGAATAGTTAAATCATAAGCAGGAGTTCTGATAATCTCAATGTTCTCCGGAAGTTCTTTAAGCAAGGATTCATCTCTCAGAACCATTTTTTTGCTGTCCCTAGTAAGTACAACCGGTTCCCATCCATAAAGGGGCAGGTATTTTGCAAATTTGGCGCTCCGTTGTACTCCCGATCCACCTACCGGCGGAAACTGATGGGCAACCATCAGGACTTTCTTCACGAGTTATTCCTCCCCCATCCAAGAAGGTGATATTCCATTCCGGCCTTCTCAATAGTGTCTGCGTCCCAGAAATTCCTTGTATCCAAAGTTACAGGACATTTCATTACATTACTTAGTCTAGCAAAATCAAGTTCTTTAAATTCATTATGGTTGACAGCCAAAACCAGAAGATGAGCATCCTGCGCTGCAGTATACAAATCTCTCCCCTTTGAACCGTCAAGGTCAACATGGTTGTCCACTACAACAGGCTCAAAATTACCCTGTTCTTTAAGAAGGTGTATAAGTTCAATAATAGGGCTTTCACGCATATCATCAACGTTAGGTTTATATGTGACACCCAAAATACATACCTTGACTTTTCCTCCCACATTCTTAGTTAGATCCTTTATTCTTTGAAGAACATAGTGAGGCATTCCGTCATTGGTATTACGTGCCAGACTAATTATCTTTGCTCTTTCAGGTTGCTTTTCTACAATGAACCATGGGTCTACTGCAATGCAATGGCCTCCTACACCGGGGCCCGGCATGTGTAGATTAACCCGGGGATGCTTATTTGCATACTTAATGACATCCCAAGCATTTACCTTCATTTTCTCGCAGAGCATGGCCAGTTCATTTGCAAGAGCAATATTTACATCACGGTATGTGTTCTCCATTAGTTTGCACATCTCGGCAGTAGTGGCTTCAGAAACATATATTTCACCCTTTACAAAGCTTTCATATAGTTCTTTAACGATACGCCCGGATTCTTCATTTATTCCGCCAACAACACGGCTGTTTTCTTTAAGTTCAATTAAGATACGCCCCGGAAGAACTCTTTCGGGACAATACGCCAAGTAAACATCTTCTCCAGGAATAAAACCGGATTCTTTGAGAATTTGCCCTATAAAATCTCTGGTTGTCCCGGGAGGAGAGGTTGATTCCAGTATAATAATATTGCCTTTTTTGAGATAGGGAATAATCGTACGAATGCCACTTTCAACATAGGTAAGATCAGCGGTTTTGTCGGATTTTATTGGGGTTGGTACACAAATAATAAATGCCTCAGATTCTTCAGGTTCCACAGAAGCACGCAAAGTTCCGGACTTAACTGCAGCATTAACAGTTTCCTCTAGGTTAGGCTCTTCAATAATCACTTTTCCTTTATTTAAAGCATCGACAACTTTCTTATTCACATCGACACCTAAAACACTATGCCCATGCGTTGCAAACATGGCAGCAGTTGGAAGACCGATATATCCCAATCCAATAATACAAATTTTCATACATTTCTTCTCCCAAATTATTCTTAATGGCTAATTGATTGTATCACAACGGATAAATTCAGGTCAATAAATCCGTTATTTTGCGTATATTCTTTTCAAACATTAACGATTTTAGTATAATCATTTGCAGACTATATAAAGACAAGGCAGGAGGAAGAAATGCCCGAAAAAATTGATATACATGGTGTTATGATAGACAATGTCACCATGAATGAGGCTCTGGATAAAGTATTGAGCATGTTAAAGGGTGAAACTCCGCAAAAGATTTTTACTCCAAATTCAGAGATTATTATGCAGGCCAATAGAGATCCTGAGCTTAAAGATATTCTAAATAGCGCCGAGCTTGTTGTACCCGATGGAGCAGGAGTAATTTTAGCCTCGCGTATAATGAAAAAAGAGCTGAAAGAAAAGGTTTCCGGCATAGATTTGGTTAAAAAAATTTTAATAAGCACAGGAAAAAGGCCAACCAGTTTTTTTATTTTCGGAGGCAAACCGGGAGTGGCTGAAAGAGCTTCAATAAATATACTCTCAGATTATCCCAAGGCAAAAATTTCGGGCTTTAGAAACGGTTATTTTGAAGAAAATGATATACCCGGAATAATTAAGCAAATCAACGAGTCCAAAGCAGAAGTGCTCTTGGTGGGTCTAGGTGCTCCTAAGCAGGAAAAATGGATACACCAATATGCCAATCAACTGAATTGTAAGGTTTTATTGGGTATAGGCGGTTCTATCGATGTTTTTGCAGGAACAGCTAAGCTGGCACCTGAGTTTATGAGAAAGGCAGGTCTGGAATGGCTGTACAGGTTGATAAAAGAACCAAAACGAGCTAAGCGAATGCTTGATTTACCACGATTTATTCTGTTGTCAATAAAAAAAAGGCAATATTAAATCACAGCAGACTACGGCCGCAAAACCAACATAGATTTAATTCTACAGATTGTTTGAGCATATTCTATTTTCCTTGACTAATTAAAACTCCTTATTGCTTCCACGACCAATGCGTAAACCAATTCAAGTTTTACTTTCCCCTCAGGGGACAATTGATCGATAATGTGTGTTGAAATAATCCCTGAGTTTTTGAGTGATTGAAGGGCATCTCCTTTTGTATATGATATGGATAACCCTTCCATAATAATTTCCGCTGCCTTTTCACTTGTCAGCTTTTCTTTAGTTTCATAGGGTTTTAAAGCCTGATTAACCGATGCCCTGTATTTATCCGGAGTCATTTTAAGCATAGCATTTTTAATCAAAACCACCATCACGTCTTGGCTAGCTTCAAAATCAAGCTTAAAATCATTTTTCTCCCCACCGGAAATAAGTCCGTATTCTACAAGGTCTCGGACATAAGGATATGCCCAGTGCTCGGTCAGTTTTTCTTCCGTTTCGGGTATTAAAATACTCTCTGAGTAATCAGATAACTCTATTCCACCTCTTTTTATATAGTTTTTCAAAGACTTCAATTCTTTGTCGTTCGTTGTCAGAAGTTGTGCCGGGGGAATATCTCTAATCATGCTGAAAGCCGATACTAAACCAGCAGCCTCTCCTACGGTTATTCGTGTTGGTATGCTTCCTGCACTTGTAGAGGCTAAGGATGTAAATCCTGCTTTTGATCCAAGCATTAAAACATTTTGAAGGTTTACCGGCACAATGCTTCCTAAGGGAATGGCATATACATTAGGCTTTACTACTACATATTTTGTGTTGTCACTAACAAATTTACTTGCATCTACTGCTTGGGAGCTTAACCCAACCTTATCCTTAAAATCCTTGTTTTCAAGAATATCAGTTACTGTTAGTTTATATCTACCTTCATAATGCCTGTATTCCGGTATAAAAAAGCTTTCCGGTCCCTCTTTATATGTGCAGTCTTTGAATGAAATCAATATATTTTTCAAGAAGGCCGTCAGCATTCTGGCCTCCTCCTCAGCCTCCAAATATGCACTTTCTAAATCTTTTTCATCTTCCACATCCACATTAAAGATTTGTAATCCCGAAATCACTATATCATTATCCCCAAAGATAATAATGGAAGGCGACACAATCTTAGTACGAGGATTAACTTTTTGATAAGCTAAGAGAACCAATTTGAATTCGTCATTGAAATCTGTTGTCTTTCGGCCTTTTTTTAGCGCCTCCACATCAACGCCTGCTATGCGGAAATTAAATAATAACGGAGAGTAAAAGTTTGAAATGCCCAAATCATCAGAACCTCTAAAATATGGGGTGTTGCATAGGTCCAGAAGATTTCCTTTTTGTGTTGCGTCTATAAAAACATTTGCTTTGTAATACTTCTTTTCCTCTGCCTGCTGAACATATATACCCTTTACGGTTTCTCCTTCGGTATGAACCTCGGAAAGAGTACTATTATATATCACATGAAGGTTCTTCTCTTTTTCTACAAGCCCTCTTAACGAGCTTTTATAATCTGACCCGCTAAAACCTACAGTGAATTTTCCAAAAATTTCTTGATAAATACCCTGATTTAAAAGAATCTTTTTTCCGTTGATAAGCCCCTGCTGGGGATTCATAGATGATATCATGCTCTGTGTAATATAACTTCCAAGGTCTTCATCCTCAGTAACTAGCAAAGTTTTTAGCCCCGTTCGTGAGCAGGCAAGTGCAGCCGCCACTCCCTCTGGTTCGGAGCCAATTACTATTGTTGCAAATTCGTTTTCTTCAAAATCGTATTCATCCGAACGAATTTTTTTATTACCTCCTGCCTGTCGAGATATAATCGGTCCTACTCCAAACCATAAGGTAACAAAAATTAGAGCCACTATAATAATATTTTTAACAAGATTATCTTTTTTCATATTCATCCCTCTAATGTTTTATCGGAAAAATCTTAGAAAACAATTACAAACGAGTTTATGGAGTACATGGACTACTACATAAATTACAGACCACAAAAAACGCTTGGGGATTGTCCCCAAGCGCCATAAAATTAATACTTTAAAAATCAAGTCGATTTTAACAGTCCCCAAACTGTACACCGTCAAGAGGAGTACATAAAACGTCCCCCTGTCTTATTTAATGGTATACGCTCCTCGGATCAGAAGATAAGCATTTGTCTTAATCAAAAGACCTCTGCCATCTGTTCTTGATGATATCAATAGATGTTGTACCGGGACATTCACTCCGTCATTTAGATCCTTTCCCGCACTTGCATCAACAATAACACCGTTTACGCCCTTGATTGCTACAGCCGTGCCGCTTCTTAAGAGAGCTTCACTCCCACCGGAGAGAATTATTTTCTGACCAGCCTTGGCCTCAACAACGGTATATCCGCTTTCAAGGCTTTCAACCCTAGCTTTTAGGGTTTCTATTTCTGTCAAGGCATCGATTATAAACTTTGTGAGGTCTCCAACATCTGTCTGGAGTTGGGCAACCACCGCATTATCAACGGTACCAGTACCTGAACCAGAACCGGAGCCTATTTGTGCCGATAGCTGAGCGATTTTCTGGTCAACATAGCTTTTCGTTACCAAAGGGTCAGCGTCGCTTCCTGGTTGTCCGGCTCCTGCCGCTGAAGATACTACGAGTACTACGCAAGATAGAATTGTGCATGCCATCAATACTATTTTGCTTTTTCTTTTGAATATCATTTTCTTTCCTCCTTCGGGAGGCGCTTCAATCAACTCTACTGCACGTATGTAACGTTCAGGCCGAAGCTTGTATGAAGCGCGTTATCAACTCTTCTCATCAGGTATTCGTCCAGATGTCCTGCCTTTTCACGCAATCTTTTTTTATCAATGGTTCTAACCTGCTCGAGAAGCACTACCGAGTTTTTGTTAAGACCATAATTTTCTCCTGTTATTTCGATGTGAGTCGGGAGGCGGGCTTTGTCCAACTGCGAGGTAATAGCTGATACAATGATAGTGGGGCTGAATTTATTGCCTACATCATTCTGTATAACTAAAACCGGGCGAACTCCGCCTTGCTCTGAGCCCACAACAGGACTTAAGTCAGCATAGTAAATGTCTCCTCTTCTTACTAGCAAATCCAATCACTCCTGTAAAAAGTATTGACCTCTAATGCTTGACCCCTAAATTCTTTTCATATTTCTATTATAGGAAAGACCCATCAATAGGGCAAATTAAAATTAGGTTACGCATGCATTATTTATTGTTTCACATTTCCTTAAAGTGTATACTTATTTTATATTAAATAATTCAATACATTTACAATTTGCCCATTTTTAAAGTACACCCTCGGAACTCTTTTCCCTATTATACATACAACCTCATAGGGAATGGTACCAATATGGTCTGCCAGTTCCTCCGCTGTGATTTCGCAATTTCCCTGTTTGCCTAGCAGAACCACTTCGTCGCCGGTTTGTATCTCACCTTCAATATCGGTTACATCTATCATACACTGATCCATACAGATACTTCCTACAACAGGGGCATATTGGCCATTTACCAACACTCTGCCCTTTCCCGTCAGCAGTCTTGAATATCCATCGGCATAGCCTACCGGGATGGTAGCGATCCGCGATTTTCTTTTTGAAATGAATTTTCTTCCATAACTAACCGAAGTATTCTCCTCTACCCACTTAATCAATGAAATATTTGTTTTCAATGTCATGGCAGGTTTCAAATCTAAAATTGATCTATCCACCTCTTTAGACGGATAAATACCGTATAGGATAATTCCCGGTCTGACAAGTTCCATTGCAAGTTCAGGATATTGAATAATAGCTGCGCTGTTTGCAACATGACGTATAGGAATAAGAATTCCTATTCGGTTTAGTTCGCTTATTATACTGTCAAATAACTCGGTTTGATGGATAGTGAAGGCACTGTCCTTTTCATCTGCTGTTGCAAAATGTGTAAATATGCCTTCCACAATTATTCCCGGGAGTCTTTGAATCTCGTTAACTGCCTTTACAGCGCTGTATCCGGGCGGGAAGCCCACTCTGGTCATACCCGTATCAATCTTAATGTGTACCCGAGCTTTTGTCCCCTGCTTTACAGCCTCATCAGAAAGTGCTACAGCAATATCATGGCTGTATACAGTCTGGGTTATTTGATACTTTATCAATTCATCAACTCTAGCCGGGTTGGTATGGCTAAGTACTAGAATTGGTATGCCAATGCCAATCTGTCTTAGCTGTATAGCTTCGTCCAGCATTGATACGGCTAGACGCGAGCAACCACCGTCAACTAAGGTATTGACTGTTTCAAGAACTCCGTGCCCATAGGCATCGGCCTTAACAACAGCCATTATTTCAGTGCGTTTCCCTACTTTTTTTTGAATCTCCTTAACGTTGTGGGCAATATAATCTAAATTTATTTCTGCCCAGGTTCGTGTAAATTTATAATTCATTTTGTCACCTGATTTCAATAAGGGCTTTAAATCTATGATTGAACATGAATAAAAGCCTTTGGTATATTTTCGATTATATCCGATGCCATAACACTTGCCGCCCCTTTATCCAAAGTTGCAAAATCTCCGGCTAATCCATGAATATATGCACCTGCAACAGCAGCATCATAGGGAGATAAGCCTTGCCCCAAAAATGATGTTATAACGCCTGCCAGTACATCCCCGGAGCCTGCGGTAGCCATTCCTTGGTTACCGGTAGGATTTATGGATGTTCTTCCATCGTTGGCAACAATTACAGTCCCCGCTCCCTTTAAAACTACAGTCAGACCAAATTCATCGGCAAAATCTCTTGCTATATTGATTCTATCCTCTTGTATTTCTACTGTGGATTTTCCTGTAAGTCTGGACATTTCAGCCGGGTGGGGAGTAATAATCGTTTCGCAGCGAAGCCTTTCTATCAGCGACTTTTCCTTTGACAGAAGATTAAGGGCATCGGCATCTATCACCATAGGCTTATCACAATGTTCAATTACAGCTTCCATTAGAATTAATGCCCCATCTGAACAGGAAAGCCCCGGCCCGATCAATACCGCATCGGCATCATCTATAAGCTCTTTTATGGCATCCTTAAAACCGGGATTGCTATAACCTATAAGGTCGTTATAATCAGTTAATCCGATAAAAACGGCCTCCGGTAAAAGTATTGATAAAGGGTTGATACAAGCCTGTGGTACAGCAAGCTTTACTAGCCCTGTGCCTGTTCTATAAGCTGAAAGAGCGCTTAAGTATGCAGCGCCTGTCATTGATTCCGAACCGGCGAATATAAGAAGTTTTCCGAATGTACCTTTATGGCCATCTACCGGGCGTATAGGAAGCATTCCCTTGATATCTTCTTTCTCAGGTAATTGCGATGTCTCCATTTTATCAGACAGCGCATATGGAATTCCTATATCAACTACCGAAAGCTCACCTATAAATGATGCCCCGGGCTGCTGTACCATTCCGATTTTAGGCAAAAAGAATGTTACTGTAGCATCGGCCCTAACGCAGGTTCCCATAACTTTTCCGGATAAACCGTCTAACCCCGAGGGAATATCTATGGATAATACCTTTGGTGCATAGGTATTAATAATGTCTATAACATCTGCCCAAATCCCCTGTACAAAACGATTCAAACCTGTACCGAAAAGGCCGTCAATAACAAGATCACTATTAGAGCAGGAGATTTGCAGCCTCTCTAGATCCTCCTCCCCTGATATAACAGGTATGCTGGCCCCCATATTTTTCAGAATTCTACCGTTAGTAAAAGCATCTCCCAAAAGCTCATCCACATCTGTCATAGAAAAAACAGAAACTGAATAACCCATGGTAAGTAAATGCCTTGTAACTGCTAAGGCATCACCGCCGTTATTTCCGTTTCCGACTACCACCGTCACATGGGGATCTTCCTTGCCTTCAAGCATGCTTGACGCTTTGAAAGCTATTTGAATTGCGGCATTCTCCATAAGAACGATTCCGGGAATACCAAGGGTATGAATGGCTATTTCATCAATCGCTTTCATCTGTCGAGGTGTCAACAGCTTCATCTTTCAACCCCTCCAACTTATATGCTTCTTCAAATTCTTTAACCGGGTCAGTGCCTATAAGGTTGGTAAGGTCGATGGCATACTGAGTCCAGTCAAGGGATATTGTTTCCAGTTCCTCACAAAGCAGCTTTTTCTTTTCTTCTATCTCTGCAAGCTCCTGTTTGATTTCCAGAGCTCTTTCATTATTAGTTTTCAACGTGGAAAATATGTAGTTTATTGATTTATTGAGAAGTTCCACATTTGCTTCTCTCATTCTATCCTCAAGGTTCTCAACATCTTCTAATACATCGTTTATACGTTCATTTATTCTTTCAATTTCTTTTCTACACTCTTTTAATTTTTGTTTTGCTGTTTCATTATCATCTTCAAATGCTTCTTTAGTTAAACTCATGATTTGTTTCATACATTTTCGTTTTTCAGGTTCCAGATTATCCTGCTCACTTTTAAGCATAGCTTCCTGTTTGATAAGCTCATTCATTTCAGCTTCAGCTTCCTCAAGCTCAGGGGGCATTTTGATGGTAACGAAGAGCTTCGTCCATCTTTCATCAATAGATAGCCTGGTTATATCATTTTTTCTCAGTATTGAAGAATCAAAAGTCACGTTTACATCCGTCTCTTCTGCCGCCTCATTCAATCCAGAGCTCACTTTTTGTTTGCGCCAAAACAGAAGCATATAGATGCCTCCTCTCAGAAAAACTCAGTATAAAAACAAATTATTCTTCTAATAACCCAATATAAATAGTATATCATAGCATAGCAAAAATTTCTTATTATTCTCATCTTGTTAGTCTGATTATATAAAGCACAGCCGGTTGTCAATATTTTTGAAACCTGCGATAATAATAGCAGTATTAAACAGGATTAATTATTAAAATAACAGGTGCGCATTATGGAATCAGGTCAGCTTGAACAAAAAATTTCAACAAGTCTTTCAGAGAAATCCTGTCACAGAAGAAAAAGGATTTCCATGCTCTTTTTATCGACTTTTTTAGTGCTGACTATTATTACTTTTCTAATTATATTTAATATATTATTAAATTCTTCTACTGTTTACGATGGCGTACTAATCGGAAATGAAAATGTTGGAGGATATACAAAGGAGACTCTTTCTGCATATATCCAAAACCTTTATTCCAAAGCCTTCGACAACACTTTCATAACGTTTTCCGGCCCTCTGTTTGAAAGAACTGTAATGGTATCTGAAATGGGCATAAAAATAGATGTTGGAACAATGACAGAAAAGGCATACAACCTTGGTAGAGAGGGAAATTTCATCGAGCGTTTAGCAAAGATAGCAAAACTCAGAAGGCATCCTGTATCCGTCGACCTTATTCTAGATTGCGAATCAGATAAGTTTAATAAACTTCTCAATGAAATCCGGCAAAATACATTTAGAGAGATAACCCCTTCAAACATTGTTATATCTGATAATCAGGTAATTCTCTGCACCGGTCTGGCAGGGCAGGAGCTTGACGAAGAGCAGCTTAAAACCGATATAATTAATGCGGTAAAGCGCCTTGAATCATCTACTGTTCCCATTAAGATAATAGAAAAAATGCCCCCTCCTCTTGATGTCGAAGCTACTTTAGACAACCTTAATAAACCCCCTATTAATGCAGAATTTGTACGGACCTCCAGAACGACGTACGAAATTAAGCCGCACCAGATGGGTATGTCGCTAGAGCGCACTAAGCTAATGGAGATTGTATCGTATGTGGAGAACCGGGAAAGCAACGAATATGAGGAGATTATTCTTCCCGTTGAATTTATTGTTCCCGATATAACAGAGGGTACTCTAAAATCCGAACTTTTCAGAGATACACTGGCTTCATACAGCACTTACTTTAACACCAACAGTGCAAATAATTATAATCGGGGTATTAATATAGGCCTTGCGGCTGAAAGTATAAACGGTACACTGCTTTTGCCGGGTGAGGATTTTTCTTTTAATGAAGTAGTAGGCCCCCGCACTGCTCAAAAGGGCTACAAAATAGCACATGTCTATGTAGCCGGGCAAATACAGGATGGTACCGGTGGAGGGGTTTGCCAAGTATCAACTACTCTATACAATGCTGTTCTTAGAGCAAATCTGGAAGTAAAGGAAAGACATAACCATATGTTTACTGTAGGTTATGTGCCTTTAGGACATGATGCGGCAGTTTCTTACGGCTATGCAGATTTGGTGTTTACCAACACAACCACTCACCCCATTCAAATATTGGCTGATGTCTCGCCCAGTAATAATCTTACCTTCAGAATAAAATCAACTAATGATTATCCCGGGCTCAAGGTAAAACTCGCTACTAAAACTATAAGCACCACCCCAATTAATACCATTTATATTGATGACAATACTCTTCCCATGGGAGTAGAAAAAGTAGCAGAAAACGGCATGCAAGGTTATGTGGTCGATACATATATGAGAGTATACAATGGTGATACTCTTATAAAAGAAGAAAAGCTGCATCGAAGTGTGTACCAGATGTACCCTAGAAAAATTATCCGGGGCAATTCCCCGGTGGTAGAAATAATTGAATAAGCCACGAGGTTCACTATGAGAGAATTTTTGGTCAATGCCGGTTATGATAAGAAACGAATAGATAATTTTCTTTTCGATATGCTTCCAAACGTTAATGCATCGGTTATATACAAAGCATTTCGCAAAAGAAATATAAAAGTAAATAATAAAAGAGTGTCCATGTCATATTTGCTTTCAGTCAAAGACAAGGTACAAATCTATATTCCCGACCACTATTTGGATCAATGCCCGGATGATAATAAGCCAGATACGATTGAGCCTGAAATTGTTTACGAGGACAATTATATTGTTGTAGTCTCAAAGCCACAGGGTATGGCAGTTCATAAAGACAAAAACGAAGAAGTTGTAGTTTTGGACAACTGGCTTCAGAGCTTTTTTAGAGCCCGTGAGACTATGTTATATGAAGAAGGTTTCCCCTCTCTTTGCCACCGTCTTGATAGAAATACAGGTGGCTTGGTTCTATTTGCTAAGGATTCGAAAACTCTTGCCATTCTTGAGGATAAGTTCCGCATGCATGAAATAGGCAAAAAATATTTATGTATGGTTAACGGAGTGCCTGCTAAGAAATCCCAAGAACTTCACCATTATCTTCGAAAGGACAGCAAAAAAAGCCGGGTGTTTATTTTTGATAATCCTGTCAAGGGCTCGGAACCCATTACTACCCGTTATCGGGTACTAAAAAAAGTTGATGAATTTTCGCTTCTGGAGGTTGAGTTAGTTACAGGAAAAACCCATCAGATTCGAGCTCATTTGGCGTATATAGGCCATCCCCTATTAGGCGATGGTAAATATGGTATTAATGCGGTTAATAAAGCCTTAAAACTCAAATGGCAGGCATTGTGGGCGAAGGAAATCACCTTTAAATTCAACAATCCTTCGGGACATCTGGAATATCTTAAAGGTAAGACTGTTTTATTACCTAAAATACACTGGGAAGGCCAGTTAAAGGATATGGCCGATTGAACCACATGTGAAAATCCTTTATAATGGGTATATTATGAAAATAAATCTATCAGGAGGGTAATATATGAAGCTTCTTTTTGCTATTGTAAGTGATGAGGACAGCAGTATTCTTGCCGATAACATGAATCGCAACGGTTTTAGCACTACAAAGCTATGCTCCAGCGGTGGATTTTTAAAAAGCGGAAATACTACATTTTTAATTGCCACAGAAGATGACAAGATTGAACAGGCACTTTCTATTATCCGCGAAACATGCAAATCAAGGCGCAGGATGATAGCCCCTGAAAAGCTTCCTGGTAGCTTTGGTTCTTTTAATATGGCTATGCCTGTTGAAGTAAATGTAGGTGGTGCTACCGTATTCATCCTGAATATTGAACAGTTTCTTAAGCTATGATTTTTTAACTGCTTATGATAACAGAATATGGAACCACAGCCAAGAGCCCTTTTGCTGATGATTCGGTTTTTATTGGATTCAGCACAGCTTTCAGCGGCTATTTATATACATTAGCAAATACATGTGAAGATTTTATGAAGAAATCATAATGGACGGCAGAATGCCGTCCATTACTTGATTTTTTGTATGAGGAATATTAGTGCAAGATTCGAAGTGAGCTATATTATTATTGAATGCTTTTAACCTCATAGCCCACTTCATCAATTGCGGCCTTTATTTTTTCATCGTCCACATCATGATTTAGCTCTATTTCGGCAGACTTGTTCTCAAGACTAACTTTTGCAGATTTAATTCCCTCTAATTCCTCCAGTGCATTCTTTACATGATTTACACAATGCTGGCATGACATGCCTTCAATTAAAATTTTCTTTGTCATAATATCGTCTCCTTTGGTGTTATTTGCTTAAAACAGGTCTTTTCCAAAAACATTTTCCAACTTTATATTAATATTTAACCAACAACCCCGTCCCCGTGGCACGTCCTTTAATGTAATGGTTTGAATCTCTTAAGTCTCAATGCATTCGTCAGAACTGATACTGAGCTAAAGGCCATTGCCCCTGCTGCAATCATAGGGTTCAGTAACGGCCCGCCAAACAGGTATAATAACCCTGCGGCTATCGGAATACCGGCCGAATTATAGGCAAATGCCCAGAACAGATTCTGTTTAATATTTCTAATGGTCCGCTTGCTAAGTTGAATAGCTGTGGCTACATCCATAAGGTCGCTCCGCATAAGAACTATATCAGCCGATTCCATCGCCACATCGGTTCCTGAACCAATAGCAATACCAATGTCAGCCTGTGCAAGTGCCGGTGCATCATTAATGCCGTCTCCCACCATGGCTACCTTTTTCCCTTCTGCCTGAAGTTTTTTGATTTCATTTGCTTTGTCTTGGGGTAAGACCTCGGCAAGTACCCTGTCAATACCGACCTGTTTTGCTATGGCCTCTGCTGTTCTTTTATTGTCACCGGTAATCATTGCCACTTCTATGCCCATGCTATGCAAGACCTCGATAGCCCTCTTACTGCTTGGTTTCATTATGTCAGCTACCGCTATTATGCCTGCAAGTTGATTATCAACGGTAACATACATAGGAGTTTTCCCTTCCTCGGCAAGCTTATCCGACTCTTTTTGTAAAGTTATTTCAATCTTTCTGTCGTCAATCAGTTTTTTGTTTCCTAAAAGTATTTGTTTTCCTTGAATTACTACCTCTATTCCGTGACCGGGTATTGCTTCAAAGCTCTCAACATTTATGAAATCAATGTTCTTTTCTTTTGCTTCATTAACAATAGCCTCTCCCAAAGGATGCTCTGAGCCTTTTTCAGCTGAGGCCGACAATTGTAAAAGCTCTGCTGCGTCTACTATTCCTGTTGTGATTATATCGGTTACTACCGGGGTGCCTTCGGTAATTGTTCCTGTTTTATCAAATACAATGGTTTCTATCTTATGGGTTGTTTCAAGAGCCTCTCCGCCCTTTATCAATACACCGTGCTCAGCTCCCTTTCCTGTTCCCACCATTATAGCCGTTGGAGTTGCCAGTCCAAGAGCACATGGACATGCAATTACAAGAACTGAAATAAATATTGTCAAGGAGAATATCACAGACTCACCTGAAATAAACCATGCAAACCCTGCAATAACTGCAATAGCCATTACAATAGGGACAAAGTAACTTGCGATTATATCAGCCATTTTAGCAATAGGCGCTTTGGACCCTTGGGCTTCCTCTACAAGCTTTATGATTTGGGCTAATGCTGTATCTTTGCCTACTTTTGTGGCTTTAAACTTTATAGTTCCGTTTTTATTAATACTTGCACCAATTACATTATTACCAGGGTTTTTCTCTACGGGGATGCTCTCTCCGGTAAGCATGGATTCATCTACTGATGTTCTCCCTTCTACTACCTGTCCATCAACAGGTATTTTCTCACCGGGTTTTACCAGTATGATATCTCCCACCTCAACCTCTTCTATGGGAATAACTATTTCTTTACCGTCATGTATTACAATTGCCGTTTTAGGCGCTAGTCCCATTAATTTTTTTATTGCTTCGGAAGTCTTCCCTTTTGTAACAGACTCTAAGTATTTACCTAAAAGAATCAATGAAATAATTACTCCCGCAGTTTCAAAATATAGGTCATGGGCGTATTCGTTATGCCCGTTTATTATCTGAATTATGGCGTAAATACCATAAATAAATGCGGCACTGGTACCCACGGCAATTAAAGAATCCATGTTGGGCTCACGCTTAATAAGCCTACTAAAGCCAACGGTATAAAATCTATAACCTGCAATTATGGACGGTATTACTAGGACAAACTGAGCCAGACCAAAATTCAACGGACGAGTATGGGGTGATATTAAATCAGGTATGGGAAGGCCCATCATCGAGCCCATGGCAATATATAACAGAGGTATAGTAAAAATTGTGGAGAGTATGAATTTTTTCCAAAGTGTTTTAACCTCTTTTTCTCTACGCTCCCTCTCATTATCAGTCTGCTCTCCTGTTTCGATTTCAAGAGCCTTATATCCGGCTTTTGCAACAACATCCTTGATTTGCGATATCCTTACTTTTGAAGTATCATATACTACTTTTGCTTTTTCGGTAGCAAGATTTACACTAACCTCTTTTATACCTTCAAGCTTTCCTATTGCACGTTCTACGGCTTTTACGCAGGAGGCACAAGTCATCCCTGCTATTGGTAATAATATCTCGCGATTCTCATTTAATTCCTGTATACCATAGCCAGCTTTTTTTACGGCTTCCTTTATTTTAATAACATCTGTTTTAGAATCATCAAATTCAACCGTAAGCTTTTCAGTTGCTATATTAACATTTGCTGAATCTATACCTTCAATTTTGCTTACGCTTCTTTCTACAGCCTTTGCACAGGAGGCGCAAGTCATCCCTGTAATGCCTAATATTTCTTTTGCCATGTTTACACCACCTTATTTTTATTGTATTAATCCAATAAAGCCCTTCTACTTTGCATATTTATCAATCAACTCTATTATTTCATCTACTTTTTGGTTCCCTACAATTTCACCTTCGCTAAATGCCTGTTTTACACAATGTTTGATATGTTGGTCGATAATTTTTAAATTTGCTTTCTTCAGCAACCCCTGAACTGAAAGAATCTGTTTTGATATATCTACACAATATCTATCGTCTTCCAGCATCTTAATTATGCCCTCTATCTGACCCTTTGATGTTTTTAAAAGATTCATTACCTGCTTCTTATCTGCACTTTCCAATTCTTACACCTCCTATCCTACCCCTACACGGGTGGGGTATATTTATATTATATTCCTTCTCTAGTATTTGTCAAGCACAACAATTGTACTTATCAAGGCACCGTGTTCCTGCATTCCTGTAATAAGTGTAACCTTTCTATCATACCCTTCAAATAAAGGCGGTGAATCAATGTCTGACTTCTACTCAAACCTGATAAATAATTTCTTGATAGCATTCGGGGTAATTATTGGTGCAAGC
>JAAYNX010000147.1 GCA_012520615.1 Clostridiaceae bacterium
AAATCACCTTTCTTAAGTTTTCGCTCACGGCTGCCTATTAGCGGTACCGCCGTACTTATACCTCTATTGCCGCCCGGCCCGTTAAAATACGCCGGATAAATCGAGCTTTCCCCAAACCCTATCTGACCTACAACCATCTCTGTGTCAAACATGGCAAATCTAGCTACTCCATGATGCCCTTCCCTTACCATTACCGAATATAATTCTGTTACTAATTCATCCTCGCTCATACCTTTTTTGAGAATCCTAGGTACACATTGTTCTAACACATAGCTGTGCCTTGCCCCTGCCAATTCCATCAAAGAGAGCTCATAGGCGCTTTTTACAGATCTTGTTTTGTTAATCTGTTTATCGGCAGATTTTATATTTTTAAAAGGAAAATACTTTTGAAAACGTTGTAAAAAAGCGATTGGAATTATTTCAGCCTCAACGTGGCAGGTTTCTGGCAACTTAAAGAATTCTGCGGCATCGCGGTAACTTTCCATAGGTCTTATTCTTGGGAAAGAAGACTCATCCATAGCTCTGTCAAAACTTCTGCGAACCCACATAGTAGCATCGTCATCTCTTGGAATTAATAGCATACCCTCCTGCATGGTTCCTGTAAAATAGTAAAGATTAATCTTACTAAATATTGCAACCAATTCCCATTCGGGCTGAGTCCTGTCCATTTCTTTTCTGAACCTGTTCATTCTCATATTAAGCTCATTTAAAGGTACTTTTTGGGATTCATTAAACAAACTATTCACCTCCGAATACACTTACATCCGGTTTTTATCAAGGGATATTTTATTTATCTTTTTTCAGGCTGGTTTTCAAAATTTCAATCATATCGTCTTTACTGGGAATAACCCGACTGTTTTTATAGTTGAAGGATTGGGAAGCCATCGATACATATTTCTCAATTTGTTCATCGGTAAGCATCTCCTTTTCTCCAAAAAGCTCATCGAGTAAGTCAATGAAATCACTAATCTTACTAAATCCCATAGCAGACAAAATTTCATTTGCGCGCTCCGGCCAGTTTTCCCCAAAGTATTTTAAGTATTCTCCTAAAAGCAATCCGTTAGCTCTTCCATGATCAATATTATGAAAATATGTCAATGGATACCCCAAGGCATGGAGAGCGGTAGTTCTGCTATTTGTAATTACCATACCTGCAAGGGTGGATGCATATAAAAGTTCAAATCTCTGCTCTCTGGTCAATTCACCGGTTTTAAGACTATCAAAGCATTTTGATATACGTCTTATACTCTCAAGGGCCATTGAATCAGTAATAGGATTGGCTCTGAGCGAAAGCATCCCCTCAATGGAATGAGATAGCGCATCTATTGTGGTATTAATGGTTATTTCTTTCGGTAAGTTATCCATATATTTAGCATCTAATATAACAATTTCAGCGAAAAGTATATCACTCGCTATACTTTTTTTTGTCTGGGCACGGTTATCGGTCAGTACGGCAAAAGGCGTTACCTCTGATCCTGTTCCCGCGGTTGTGGGGACCATAACCATAGGTAATATCTCATCTGTATACTGTCCTCTAAATAATTCACTCTCCGGTATGTCCTGACAAGCTAATAGATTTATAGCTTTGGCTGCATCCATCGGCGAACCGCCTCCAATAGCAATTATAAAATCCACTTGCTCAGACCTGGCAATAGCGGCACCTTCATATACACTCTCAATGGTTGGGTTGCTCATAATTTTATCAAACAAAGCCCATGTTTGGCCATTTGAAGAAAGTACTTTTATAATATCATCAAAAGACCCATTCTTTTTTGCTGAATGTTCTCCCGTAACTATCAAAGCCTTTTTACCCATTTTCAGAAAGGCTTCGCTGTTGGTTTGAACACAATCCTCTCCCATTAAAATCTTAGATGGCATATAATACTGTTGAATCATAGCTGCATTCTCCATAGCAAAATATTTCATATCTTAATATGATTACTTAATCATAATACTAAACTTTTCGCTTTTAGCAAAGTAATTATCTTTAATAGTCCTTCACTGTTTTATTGTTTCCTTACTATTACAAATTTCTTAAAAATCTATACGAATTATAAGATAAAGTGGCTAATTATGCTAAAATTAAAATCAGGGAAACCAAAATTAAACAATATGGAGTTTGACATGAAATACTTAAGAAAAAGCCTTATCTTTATCATCATTTTTATTCTCTTGCTTAATCTGTCCGCATTCGCTGAAACTAATGACACAACCGTAAAAAAAGGCGAAGATTTTCGAGGTTTATGGGTTGCCACAGTTGTAAACATTGACTACCCCACTAAAGCAACTACCGATTCCCAGATTCTCAAAAGCGAAGCGTTACAGGTGCTTGAGTATGCAAAAAACACAGGGTTTAATGCAGTGTTTTTGCAGGTTCGTCCATCTGGCGACGCTCTGTACCGTTCAAAGTACTATCCGTGGTCAAAATATCTGACTGGTAAGCAAGGAGTTGCTCCAAGCGGAGGTTTTGATCCACTTGATTTTTGGATTTCAGAGGCACACAAACGTGGGCTTGAACTCCACGCTTGGATAAATCCTTATAGGGTGACAAAAAGATCATCGGGGGAACCTACCCACGATTTCGCATCTCTTCATAGTTCAAATCCTGCTAAAAAGAATCCTAGCTGGACTGTAAAGCATTCTGACGGAAATATCTATTTAAATCCCGGTCTTCCTGAAACAAGGCAGATGATAGTTAACGGTGTACTTGAAATTATCGAGAACTATTCGGTAGATGGGATTCATTTTGATGACTATTTTTATCCCGATAAAAGTTTTAATGATAATGAAACCTATAAGAAGTATAACCCTGCTAAAAAAAGCTTGGATGACTGGCGTCGTGACAACGTAAATACTCTCATTAAAGATGTTTCTGCTGCTATTAAAAGTACTGGTAAAAGTAATATCCGGTTTGGAATAAGTCCATTTGGAATATGGGCAAATAAATCCAGCAATCCTAAAGGAAGCGATACTAAAGGACTGGAGTCATATTCAAGCCATTATGCCGATTCTCTTTATTGGATTAAGAACGGACTCATTGACTATATCGTTCCGCAGATTTATTGGAACATAGGGTATTCCATTGCCGACTATAAAAAACTGGCTGCATGGTGGGAAAATGCTGTGTCAGGTACCAATGTTGACTTGTATATTGGGCACGCCGCTTATAAAGCCGAGAATCCTGATCCAAAAAGTCCGTGGTATGGAACTGCTGAGATAGAAAGACAATTGTACTTGAATGATAGTAGTAAAATCATTAAAGGAAGCATTTTTTTCAATTATAATGTCATGGCAAAAAGTGCCGCCCTTACCAATACCGTTAAAGCGATTTTCGACGGACGGGACGGCAAGTCCCCAAAAGTAAACGTTAGTATATCCCGCCCAACGTCTGATATTACAACAAGTATGGAATCCTTCTATTTAAATGGAACTTCAGACCCTTCACAACCACTATATCTGAATGGAAAGCTTGTTGAGAATCGTTCTTCTAAAGGCTATTTTGGAGTGCTTGTACCCCTTTCTGTCGGCAAAAACACCTTTACTTTATCTCAAGCCAATTCAAGCGATACATGCACCATTACAAGAAAAGCATCTTCAGGCTCTGAAAAGATGAGTGCAGTTGAAATACCGTCATCTTCTACCTTCCCTCAATCCCAAGAATTCTGGATGCCTGGCGAGAAAATTAAATTATCCTGCCAAGCTCCTGCTGGCTCAAAGGTGTCGGTAACGTTAAATGGGAAGAACTATTCTATGAAACAAATTTCCGGGCCGACTAATCCCTCCGGTTTGTATAAAGCTACCTATTCTGTTGAATATACTATGCCTTCTTTTTCCGGAGCCCCACGAAATATTGATTTAGGAGCACCTATTTATACCGTAAATTATAAAGGTACTGTTAAAACAAAAAAGGCACCCGCAAATATTGGTGTAATTATGAAAGGTTCACCCTACTATGCCGAAGCGCTCTATGATGTCGTTGATACATATAATGCACCTGTTTCGGGAAATGGCGCGGCTTACGAGCTATATAAGGGTATGGTGGACTCGGTAACAGGCATGACAGGCAGTTATGCCAGACTTTCTTCAGGCCAGTGGGTGTTTAAAGATAAAGTCAAAATTTATAGTCAGAAAACACCTGTAAATACTGTTGTGAGAAAAGCTACCTATGAAGTTGGAAAAGACAATGATGTCTTTGAACTTACAATGACATCATCAGCAGCTGCTATTGTTTCATTTGACGGGCAAAACGTTGTTCTAAATGTTTCAGCTCCATCTTCCGCAGCTATGCCAAAGCTTCCGGGTGATGCGCTTATTTCAACTATAAAAGACTCAACAAGTATTTATAAATCAGAATATGTACTTACAAAAAAAGATGGTGCAACCATTGAAGGTTATTATGTAGAAAAAACCGATTCGGGCATAAAACTGGTGCTTAAACACAAACCAAAGGTACAATCGTTAACAAAGCCCCTGACGGGCATTACAATTATGCTTGATGCCGGACACGGAGGTAGTGATCCCGGAGCAATCGGTCCATTGGGAACAGCCTATTCAGAAAAAGATATTAACTTGAATCTCGCATTTAAACTCAAGAGAGAATTAGAATCCCAGGGAGCTAATATTTTAATGACCAGAACAGATAACTCGACTATTTCTCTTGCAGAAAGACTCACCCTTTCAAGAAATGCAAGGCCGGATATGTTTATATCGCTCCATGCCAATAGCATGCCTGATAACGTCGATATATCAAAAATCAGAGGTTTCTCAGTATTTTATAGAGAAGTGTTTTCAAAGCCTTCTGCCCAACTGGTATATGATTCTGTCATAAGTGCGCATGGCAAAAACAAGCATGGTGTAAATAAGAAGAATTTCTACGTAACTAGGAACACTTGGGCTCCCTCATTCCTCATTGAAAGCGACTTTGTTCCTAATCCAGTGGAGTTCGAGTGGCTCACAAACGATAAAGAGCAGGATAAGCTTGCCAAGACAATATCAACAGCAATTGTGAGCTATTATATGCAGTAAACATAGGTGTCCTTTTACTGTGAACCCTTTATGGCGCACAGTTTCGTACGGTTATATTAGGTAAACCTTTTTTGAAGTTATTTAGTTGATAAGCACTTGAGAATTTCTCAAGTGCTTATTTCTAGTCTAACTACCTTTAAAATTGTGTTTAGATTCTTTTAAAAAAGCTCCTATTATGTACATTAATATATAAATAATAATATAATATAGCGCAGTATAATTATAAAAAATAAATGTAGTAGGTATAAACATTATTCCTGGAAGTAAAATAATATACCACCTAAATCTAAGCTCTACCTTTGTCAATATACCCAAAACAAAACATGATAATGGGTATACTAACATTAAAAGTAGAATAATAAAACTATGCCTCCAATATAAATCAAGGCCAGCACTTATAATTGGTGGGAGATAATACATAATCAAATATACTAATATTAAAAATCGTTTATTCATGTGTTCACTCAACTACCGGATTGTTGGTTAATTATTTTTTGACAAATTATATTTGGCTCTTCAAATAATTGATTGATTTTTCGAGCGTATTCTAGGGTGATGTTGTTTTTTCGTTCAAGAATTCGTTGTTCTATTAAGTAATCAGCAGCATCAACCCATATAAATTCCGCAAAGGGGAATGCTTGTAGTAACTCCCGGCGTTGTTTGTTTTTGAAAAGCCCCTGCGCCAACACAACTTGCGAATGAGAATCGAGCAACTCTTGTGTTTTTTCAATAATGACCTCTATGTATCGATTTCTCATCGCATCGGTAAACATTTGACCTTCAGTAATGGCTTTTTTCATTTCATCAGTAAGATCTCTGTCCGCATCGTAAAAATGATAGCCAAACTCTTTTACAAATATATTAGCAATATAGTTTTTGCCGACACCGGTTTTTCCAAAAAGAATAATTAAGCTTTTTCCCATAGTAAAACTTCTTTCTTACCTATCGCTCTTGCCCATGTTCTTCACATTCGGATATCTCAACAACCCTGTTGCAATCATTAACAAATACAACATTCGGAAAATGTTTATCTGCAACCATCGAATCAATCTGGCAATATGCCATTATAATAACCTTATCACCAACACTAACAAGTCTAGCGGCAGCACCATTTAAACAGATGATTCCGCTTTTGCGCTCCCCGTCTATACAATAGGTTTCAAAGCGCTCACCATTATTAATATTAACAATTTGTACACGCTCATACTGAACGAGTCCTGCTGCTTCCATGAGTTCCTTATCAACCGTCACACTGCCGACATAATTAAGGTTAGCCTCAGTAACCACCGCTCTATGTATTTTGGATTTCAACATATTTATTATCATTAGAACCCTTCCTCAATTAAAAAATGATCTATCAATCTAGTTTCACCTATAAAAACAGCCACCGCCACAATCGCAGGCCGGTCAATTCGGGGTATAGGTTTCAATAACGTTGCATCTACGACCTCAATATAGTCAACCATAGCAAGCGGTTCAGTTGCAACTTTTTGAATAATTATGTTTTTAAGCGTTGTAGCATCTCTCTCCCCGCCGGCCAGAGCATTACGGGCTAAGTCAAGGCTCTTTGGAATCACCCGAGCTGCTCTGCGCTCCACATCTGATAAATATGAATTTCGGGAGCTTAAAGCTAGGCCATCGCTTTCCCGCACTGTTGGGCAGGCCACAATTTGAGTACTAAAAGACAAACCCAGTGTCATTTGCTGAATAATCGCCAACTGTTGAAAATCCTTTTCTCCAAAATACGCCCGATCAGGTCTTATAATATTGAAAAACTTGGATACTATGGTGCAGACTCCACGAAAATGTCCGGGGCGCTTTGCTCCGCATAGATAATCACCCAATTCTTTAATATCTACAAACGCAAGATTATGGCATGGGAACATTTCGTCCACCGATGGAGCAAATACCAAGTCTGCCTCTGTTTTTTCGCAAATTAAGCAATCTCGCCCCAAATCACGGGGATACCTTTCAAAGTCTTCGTTGGGACCGAATTGAATAGGATTTACAAAAATGCTTACAACCACCTTATCGTTTTCGCTTCTTGCTCTTTTAATCAATGAAACATGCCCATCATGCAAACATCCCATAGTAGGTACAAAACCAATTTTTAACCCCTGCTTAATCCATGATTCAGTTATTTCACGGGTTTCCTGAACAGTCTTTAAAGTAATCATATTTAGACCTTAATTCCATTTCTATATTTTAAAAAGTAATACCTAAAACTCATATCAAAATGAATGCTCTTTAGTTGGAAAAGTCGATTCCTTAACTTCATCCACATAGTTTTTAATGCCTTGCCTCATTAATGCTCCAGCATCTACAAACACTTTGACGTGCTTTGGACGGGAGTCCGGGTAAATCCCCAGCATGTCATGATATACCAGAATTTGACCATCACAGTGTTCTCCCGCCCCAATGCCAATTGTGGGAACAGAAACTGCCTCTGTAATTCTTGCAGCAAGTACAGCCGGGATACATTCTAAAACTATAGAAAAAGCACCTGCATCTTCCAATCTTTTAGCATCATCAATCAACATTTGAGCGGCGTCCTGATTCTTACCCTGCACCTTAAAGCCACCAAAAATCTTAACTGACTGGGGAGTCAGGCCCAGATGTCCCATTACAGGAATTTGAGCTTTCACGATTGCTCGGATTTGCCGTAAAACACGGGCTCCACCTTCGAGTTTTATCGCCTCAGCGTTACCCTCCTGAACCAGTCTTCCAGCGTTATGTATAGCCTCATGGATAGAGGTATGGTATGACATAAAAGGCATATCAGCAATGACTAACGCCTCTTCTACGCCCCGTGCTACCGCTTTTGTGTGATGAAGCATATCTTCAATTCTAACAGGCAAAGTATCTCTGTAACCTAAGCATACCATTCCTAATGAATCGCCGACCAAAATACCGTCAACGTTGCATGAGTCAATCATCTTAGCGATTGAATAATCATAAGCCGTGAGTAAAGCTAATTTATTCCCTTCTTTTTTAGCCTTTAAAAATGTCGTAACACTCTTTTTCATATTAATTACTCCTCGTATAATCTAATCCGGCGGTCTCCAATATCTGCAGCATACTGCTATAGTCTCTTTTGGGGCGCTTTTTAACAGCCAAATCCAGTATTTTTCTGGAGAGATCTTTATAAATATGTAAATCACATGGGGATAAGATATCAAAATGTCTGATAACCGTTCCCAAATCGTTTCGTTCCACTGGTCCAGTTAAAGCATTGCTAAAACCATTACGTTTTAGGTTATTTATATTATTTTCAATCATTGGCAACAGCGCTTCAATCGCTCCCTCAGAAAAAGAACCGCATTGCGAGAGATATTCGGAACCCATGCTTAACAAGCCTAACACAAGGTTGGTCACCATCACATTGGCCAAATGGTACATAGGTTTATCTTTACGGTCAATGAAAAAAAGTTTATTCCCCAAGGTTCTAAAAAATTGTTTAAATTGTTGATAATGTGTAGGATCACCTTCCAAAGTAAAGCAAGTTGTTTCCAACCCTTCGATTTTCCCGGTTTTATCTGCAAATGCCCGCATGGGATGGACTGAATATCCAAAAGCTCCTTTTGCAATAATTCCTGTAAAAACCGTTGCATCCTTTACACCACTAGTGTGACAGATTAGTTTCCCATCAAGCTCATAATGAACAAGCTCATTCCAAACTTTCTCTATTTGATCATCCGGCGTAGTAATCCAAATTAAGTTACATTCAGCCACAAGTTCTTTTATGGTTAAACAACTACTAGATGTTATCGAAGCCGCATTTTTGGCTGATTCTAGATTACGACTGAAATAACCGATAACATCAAACCCTTTGCTTTTTAAGTATGCACCCAGACTGACTCCAACTTTGCCGGCGCCAATAAAACCAGACCTGAGCTGACTGGTTAAAGCCATGATTAATCACCAACCTTCAAAATGGTCCGAACTATGTCGTAGGCCAACTTTTCTTTGGGCCTTTTTTCCAACTCCACCGTTTTATCAGAAGTAATTAACCACACTTTTCCATCATTAGCAGCAAAATTGGATAGATTATTGGCGATAATCATGTCGAGGCTTTTCTTTTCTAGCTTGGTTCGGGCATTTTTGAATAAATCGTCGCTTTCAGCGGCAAAACCGATTAGCACCTGCTTTTGCTTTAAGTGTCCGAGTTCCGCCAAAATGTCAATATTTTCTTCAAATTCGAGAGACATTGCTTCGCCGGTTTTTTTTATTTTTGACTGGCTATAAGCCTTTGGTTTATAGTCGGATACCGCCGCTGCAGCAAATGCGTAGTCGGTATTCTTAAACTCCCTGATAACCTCTTCACGCATTTGCGCGACAGTATCCACTCTAATGATTTTGACGCCATTTACTTCCAATGGAGAATT
The DNA here is from genome assembly GCA_012520615.1 of Clostridiaceae bacterium. GTDB lineage: Bacteria > Bacillota > Clostridia > DSM-8532 > DSM-8532 > DTU059. The sequence continues at coordinate 9,411 of JAAYNX010000147.1, forward strand.
AGCTAGGACAAGCGTTACGTCCGCTCCCATATTGCGGCATGCTTTCGCGAGACTTACGCCCATTAATCCCGTAGAGGTATTGGAAATAAAGCGAATCGGATCGATGTATTCTCTGGTTGCCCCAGCACTGATTAAGACTTTTCGATTTGTTAAGATTTTTTCACAGAAATACCCTTCAACCGCCTCCAGAATGGCTGGCACGTTTTTAAGACGTCCTTTCCCAGTGGTGCCGCAAGCCAACATGCCTTCGTCTGGCTCGATAAAATTGCAACCATGTTGCTGAAGTTTTTCAATATTCTGGAGGTTAATCGGGTTATGATACATATTTGCATTCATTGCCGGTGCAAAAATTACTCTGTCCCAGTTTGCAGCAGCTAATATTGCGCTCAAAAGATTATCGGCAATTCCAGTGGCAGTTTTTGCAATCATATTATAAGTTGCCGGTGCAATCAGAATGAGATCTGACTCAGTAGCGAGCGTAATATGGGTTACTTGTGTATGGTCTTCATCGATAAACATATCAACATAAACTTTATTCTTTGTAATTGTTTCTAACGTAAGCGGAGTGATGAACTTTACCGCAGATGCTGTCATAACTACCTGGACATTATATCCTGCTTGAGTCAATCCACTGGCAATTTCTGCGCTCTTATAAGCGGCTATTGAACCGGTTACTCCAAGTAAAATCTTTCGTTTCATTTGTGGTCCTCTCTATTTGCATAAAATAAAAAAAGCCAACCTGAAGACAGGAAGGCACAATAAACAACCTTTTTTCCGTCTCAGTCATATTGATCCAAGCGGGTTTTTTAAAAGTTAATATCACCTCTTCTTAGTACAGTTCTCGAAAGATACCGTCTAAAGAAGTTAATGTAAATTAAATATTACCATATTGGTTTAAAAATAACAACATTAAATTTATTTTATCCCTTATCTTTCCTCTCGGAAATATGCCAAGCCCAAGCTTGCAGGGGGTTGATTAGCACGACGTTTCCGAAGGCTTACCGTCACTAAGACAATAACAGTTGCAAGATATGGGAATATCTCATAGATGGAGATTGGAATAAAACTTGTCGGAAAGTAAAACCTCATAACAGATAATGCACCAAAAGCAAGAGCACATAATATAGCCCTTGCCGGATGCCATGTAGCGAATATAACCAGTGCCACCGAAAGCCACCCATAGCCCCCTATACAACCGTGGACCCAAACACCGCCTACACCATTAGAGGAATTCATTACAATATATAGTCCTCCCAAGCCGGTAATACCGCCGCCTACGCATGTAGCTATGTATTTATATAATGCTACATTGATACCGGCGGCATCGGCGGCACCGTGTTGTTCGCCTACTGCCCGTAAATTAAGTCCTTTTCTTGTGTATGCAAGAAAGTACCACATAAAAATTGCAATAGCTATACCGAGATATATCATAAAGTTATAGGAAAACATAAGCTTTCCTATAACCGGAATCTTCGCTAAGTTCGGAAACAAGGGATCATTAAAGCCTGATTTTGTAATCTGGCTTACAGCCACATATCCTCCGGTGGAATTACCTATATACTCACCGAAAAAGTTTCCGAAACCCGCTCCAAAAATAGTAAGAGCAAGGCCTGTAACATTCTGATTAGCCCTGAGAGTTATGGTAATAACACTGTATATAAATGCTCCAAAGGCTGCGCATAGAAATGCACAAACAAGAGCGATAGCTACAGATATCCACGCCACAGGTTCAGCGACAGATCTCTCATAGTAGAAGGAACCGGCGATTCCGGCGATTCCGCCCATGAACATCATACCTTCAACACCAAGATTCAAATTGCCGGATTTTTCGGTAAGAGTCTCTCCTAATGTCCCCAGTAAAAGAGGGCAAGCAGCAAGTACCGCTGCGATTAAAAAGTTTGTTATATCAGTCATTTTGCACCTCCACTGCCTTATTGCTTCCCCTGAATATTAAACGGTAGTTTATAAAGAATTCGCATCCTAACATAAAAAACAGAATAATTCCCGTCAGAACATCAGATGCGGAAGCCGGTATTTTAAAATTAGTCTGTATTGTATTAGAACCTTTCTTCAAAACTGCGAGAAAAACAGAGATAATAATCATAGCAAAGGGGTTCAGTTTTGAAAGCCATGCCACCGTAATCGCTGTAAAGCCATAGCCCCCTGCGGTATTATCAGTTAATGTATAGCTTGAACCGGATACTATGAGGAAACCTACCATACCGGCTATTGCTCCTGAAAGCAATATAGTACGTACAATTATTTTACCTACGCTCATTCCCACATATCTGGCTGTATGCTCGCTCTCACCCACAACTGCAATTTCATAACCTTGCTGGCTGTATCTCATATAGATATACATAAAAGCCACAATACCTAATACTATAATCCACCCTATATTTACACCAAAGACATTCGGCAGCCTTGCCGAAGCATCAAACATGGCAATTTTGGGAAAACCGCTGCTGGATGGATTTTTCCATGGTCCTGTACGCAAATATGTTACAATTTTAAGTATTATGTAATTGAGCATCAGAGTAAATAAGGTCTCGTTGGTACCCCATTTTGCTTTAAAAATTGCCGGAATCAAGCCCCACAATCCACCAGCGACAATTGAGGCACAAAACATAATAAAAAGGAGTACCGGTCTGGAAAAATTCTGATAATGAAACAATGCAAAATATGAAGCTGCAATAGCACCTGCCAATATTTGGCCTTCTGTACCGATATTCCAGAATTTCATCTTAAAAGCCGGTGCAAGAGAAAGAGCCGCCCCCAAAAGAGGAATAGCAATTTTTGCAGTAGCTATTGTTGCTGTTTTTGTGGATATGGCACCTGATATCATATCTCTATAAACAGCAAAAGGATTATGTCCTAGTGCCAATATCAACAAACCTCCGGAAGCAAGTGCCAGAAGGATAGCCGCAATACGTATAAACCACGCATGCAGTTTTGAAATATCCGCACGCTTGGCTATTCTTATTAAAGGCGTTTTTTTAGCAGAGCCCTTGGATACACTCATCTTTTTTCCTCCTCTTTATGTCCAGTCATCATAAGCCCTATTTCTTCCTTTGTAGCAGTTCGACCATCAACAATACCGCTTACTTTTCCGCCGCAGAGGACAAGAATCTTATCACAGAGTTCCAAAAGCACGTCCAGATCTTCGCCAACAAAGATAACCGCTACCCCTGCTTTCTTTTGCTCGTTGAGAAGTGAATAAATTGTGTAAGATGTATTTATATCAAGACCTCTGACTGCATAAGCCGTCATAAGTACTTTTGGAGCTGCGGCAATCTCTCTTCCCACAAGCACCTTTTGTACGTTTCCTCCCGAAAGCTTCCTTACAGGAGTGCTGACTCCCGGAGTAACAACATTAAGTTTATCAATAACGTCTTCTGCAAGCTTCTTTGGCTGTTTGCGGTCTGTGAATCCAAGCTTTCCCTTAAGATAACTTCTTAGCATCATATTATCAGCTAAGTCCATATTTCCGACCAGACCCATGCCCAGACGATCCTCCGGTACAAACGATAGCGCTACACCAAGCTTTCTTATTTGCATGGGCCTTTTACCTACCAGTTCAGTAGCTTTGCCTGTGTCGTCAGGGTAGTATAAAACACTACTTTCAGAAGTAACGGGATATAGCCCGGCGATTCCCTCCAGCAGTTCTTTTTGGCCACTTCCTGATATCCCGGCAATGCCGAGTATTTCTCCGCCGTTTGCTGTAAAATCTATATTATCAAGTATTTTATATCCTTCTTCATTAAAACATGTGATACCTTTAGCAACCAATCTTGGGATTGGATTAACAGGTGTCGGGCGATCAATGTTCAAACTCACTTTTCTTCCAACCATCATTTCGGTAAGCATCTGAGCCGTGGCATCTTTTGTATCAACCGTACCTATATACTCGCCCTTGCGCAATACTGCCACTCTATCAGATACAGCCAATACCTCCTGCAGCTTATGGGTGATAATTACAACTGCTTTACCGTCATCTCTCATGTTTTTTAATACAGTAAAGAGCTTATCTGTTTCTTGTGCTGTTAAAACTGCAGTGGGCTCGTCCAGAATTAAAATTTTTGCTCCCCGGTAGAGAACCTTAATAATCTCAACCGTCTGCTTTTCGGATACAGACATATCGTAAATTTTACGTTCAGGGTTTATGTTAAAGCCATATTTTTCGCTAATTTCTTTAACCTTCGCAGATATACTTTTTCTATCAAGCCGACCCTTCTCTTTAAGTCCGAGAACAATATTTTCGGCAGCGGTCATATTGTCCACCAATTTAAAGTGTTGGTGAATCATGCCTATACCAAGATCAAAGGCATCCTTTGGTGAAAGGATATTTGCCTCTTCCCCATTTATTAAAACCGTCCCGTCATCGGGATAATAAATACCCGCCAGTATATTCATCAGGGTTGTTTTACCGCTTCCGTTCTCTCCAAGAAGTGAGAGAATCTCTCCCCAACGGACATTCATACAAACCCGATTATTGGCGGGTACATCATTGAAGCTTTTTGTAATATCACATAGTTCTATCGCATTTACAGGGTTCATATGAAACAACCACCCTTTCTATTTTTTTCCGATGTAAAAACCAGCATCTAAAGTCAAAAATTATTAATAAGGCCAAGTAACAACAGGGATGCACAAAACAATTGCTATTTTGCACACCCCTGTTAAAATCAAGCCTGTTATTTACCTAAAACATTAACACCGTCTATTATATAGTACCAATACGGAGCAGACTGCTTTTTGGATTCTTCGAAAAATTCACCTTCAGCAACTTCTATTGTTCCTTCTGTTCCCCAGTTATACCCTTTTCCGGATAAAGGTCCGGCGAATACATGAATTTCGCCTTTTTTAATTCCGTCAGTAGCTTTGTCTATAGCTTCTTGAGTGCCGGGAGCTGCGATATCTGTATTAAGCTTACTAAGGTAAACTGCGCCTTCTGCTAATCCTTGGCACCAGTCAGTAGGTATCTCTGTACCGTTTATCATGCTCTCAACTGCAAAAATAAGGTAAATACTCCAGTCACTACGGGCTGATACTAAGGAAGCATTAGGTGCAGCTTCTATCATATCTGCGTTGTAGCCAACCTGGAACACACCGTTTGTTTCAGCTGTGGTAGCAGGAGCTGTAGAGTCGGAGTGTTGGCTTATAACCTTAGCACCGCCGTCTATAAGTGTTTGTGCAACCTGAGCCTCAGCAATAGGATCATGCCATGAATTTGTGTATATAACATCCATTGTAACATCTGGGTTAACTGATTTTGCACCCAAATAGAAAGCTGTTAAACCGGATACAACCTCTGCACATTCAAAGGCTGCAACATAGCCGAGTTTTGTTTCATTAAGCTCTTTTAATTTCATGCCTGCAGCTATACCAGCTAAGTAACGAGCTTCATAAATAGAAGTAAAGTAGTTGTGGAAATTGCTTAGTCCCGCATTAACAGCAGCATCACCGGTAGCGTGGCAGAACTGGATATCAGGATTTTCTTTGGCAGCCTCTTTCATATAGTCACCATGACCGAAGCTAGTAGCAAAAATAATCTGGCATCCGGCTTCAATAAGCTCATTAATAGCTGTGGGGCAACTTTCGTCTTCGCCAATGTTGTATTTGTTGATTATCTGGTCTTCTTTTAGGCCGAGTTTTTCAACCATTCCTTTAGTTCCTAAATCATGGTTGTAAGTGTAGCCCATGTCTGATGGATCTGAGATGTGAATAAAACCGATCTTAAGATCTTCTTTCGCAATACCTTTTTTTGTGTCATCGGCACCGGTCTGTGCAGGGTTAGCTGCAGGAGTTCCGCATGCAACAAGTGCAAAGATCATCGAAACAATTAGTAGTAATGAGATTAGTTTTTTCATTTTCATCCTCCATTTTTATATATTATATTGTAGAAACAATTTAATACTTCTCCATATAAATAAAAGAAGGTGCATCAACAAAACTCGATGCCACCATCCTCACTCATTGTTTTAATTCGCGCCAATGACTCAATATGCACACCTTGAGATCTCAGCATATCTCCTCCAGGCTGAAAAGCTTTTTCGATAGCGATACCTGCACCCACAAGAAAAGCGCCGGCATCTTTAACTAAGCTAACTAGACCAGATAGCGCTGCTCCATTAGCAAGAAAATCATCTATTATCAGAACTCTGTCATTACTTGTTAAATACTCTTTAGAAACCATAATGTCATATGATTTGCCATGTGTGTAGGATTCGACTTGTGATACATACACTTCATCACTGATATTTTTTGTCTTATTCTTCTTGGCGAATACCACGGGACATTTGAATCTTTGTGCTGCTATACATGCTATCCCTATACCAGAAGCCTCAATAGTTAGTATCTTATTGACACGGTGCGCTCCAAACAGCCTCCAAAACTCCTCAGCCATTTCCTCAAAAAAGGCAATGTCCATCTGTTGGTTTAAAAAACTGTCTACTTTAAGAATATTACCACTTTTGATTTTGCCATCCCTAAGAATGCGCTCTTCCATCATTTGCATGATTAAAAGCCTTTCTCAATAAAAATTAGAACTAATTCATATATTGTAAAACAAATGCATTGTGAAATCAATGACGATATTATCTAATTTCACTGATTATAGATATCGAATTTTGTCACATTTTTAGAAAACGTTAAAAATATTATACAAAAACGCTTTCAGCGGTTATCAGAACAATAAAACTTAAGTTAAGTTTTGCTATTTTATAACTTTTTACCCGTCATTGATTTTCAATAGCGACTATGGTATACTTTCACCTTATCTACAACAACAGAGTAATTGTTTCAATTCCATATTAGAGAGGATTTAGGAGAGCATGGAACAAATAAAAGAAAACAAAATGGGGCATACCCCGATTTTTAGATTAATAATATCTATGTCCCTTCCTTCGATGTTTTCGATGCTTATTCAATCACTATATAATATTATTGACAGTATGTTTGTAGCTCAAATATGCGAGGATGCGCTAACTGCTCTATCACTTGCATTTCCGGTTCAATTGCTTATGATTTCAGTTGCTGTTGGAACCGGTGTGGGAGTAAACTCGCTGATTTCACGAAGACTTGGTGAAGGACGGCACGACGAAGCCAGTAACGCAGCTTCCCATGGGCTGGTACTGTCCTTTATAAGCTGGCTTCCTTTTGCGCTGATAGGCTTATTTTTTACAAAGCCCTTCTTTGAGGCCTTCTCAACTAATTTAGCTGTGGTTGAAATGGGTTGTGAATACTTGTCCATAGTAACGGTTTTTTCACTAGGTGTTTTCATCCAAATTTCTTTTGAAAAGACGTTACAGGCTACAGGCAATATGATTTACCCGATGATTTCTCAACTTATAGGAGCAATAACAAATATAATACTTGATCCAATCATGATATTCGGCCTTTTTGGTTTTCCCGAACTCGGTGTAGGTGGAGCAGCAATTGCCACAGTAATAGGCCAGATTTTTGGAATGCTGTTCTGTGTTTTAATTATTTATAAAAAGAATCATGATGTTCACATTACACTTAAAAGGTTTAGATTTAGAGGTAAGATTGTGAAAGAAATTTATCAGGTTGGGTTGCCTTCAATAATCATGCAATCAATTGCTTCTGTTCTAATAGGAATATTAAATGCAATTCTAGGAACTCTTTCAGAAACCGCTATTGCGGTTCTGGGAGCCTATTATAAGCTTCAATCTTTTATATTTATGCCGGTTTTCGGCCTTACGCAAGGCGTAATGCCTGTAATGGGATATAATTTCGGTGCCAAAAATAAAAAGCGTTTAATAGATACATTAAAAGTCGGCCTACTGGTTGCTGTTGCTATTATGGCTTTTGGCACCTCAATCTTTATGTTTGTACCGGATAAGCTATTGATGATTTTCAATGCCTCAGAGGAGATGCTGTTAATAGGTATGCCCGCTCTTCGGATTATCAGCCTTTGTTTTATTCCAGCCGCGGTAGGCATTATGTTCTCAACTTTATTTCAGGCTTTAGGTGCAGGTATTTATAGTCTTATTATTTCAGTGATGAGGCAATTAATCTTCATTCTGCCGGCAGCTTATCTATTAAGTAAAATAGGGCTTAATTTTGTATGGTATTCTTTCCCTATTGCTGAAGTGTTCTCCTTTATTGCGAGCATATTGCTGTTTAGGCGTGTTTATCGCAATAGCATTAAGATACTGGGCTAAACATCTCTGCCAAGCTTTATTATTTAGAAATTAAGGGCTGCTTCAAAACAACAATGTGTTTCAAGACAGCCCTTTCATATCGAACACCTACCTAATAAAGAGAGTCGTGCTCAGTTATCATCTTGTAGTTTGCTTCGCAACCAGACTGCTTGCCCCATACTTTTCTCTTAGTTTGGGTTTTTCAATCTTTCCGGTTGGATTACGCGGAACCTTGTCAAAGATGACCTCCCGCGGGCGTTTATACCGAGGCAGAGTAATACAAAATTCAGCGATATCATTTTTGTTGCAGTTATATCCGGGTTTTAGCTCTATTATGGCTGCCGCTATCTCTCCAAGCCGGGCATCTGGTAAACCTATTACCGCAACATCCTTAATTGCCTCATGGGAACGCAGAAAGTCCTCTATCTGTACTGGATATAGATTTTCTCCGCCGCTTATAATTACATCCTTCTTTCTGTCAACCAAATAGATGAAACCATCTTCGTCCATTTTAGCCATATCACCGGTAAAAAGCCATCCTTCCTTTAAAATTGCCTCGGTGGCTTTTGTATCGTTATAGTAGCATTTCATTACTCCCGGGCCTTTTACGCAAAGCTCCCCTACTTGCCCTTGAGAAACAAGTTCTCCTTTATCATCAACGATTTTAACTTCCCAATTATATCCCGGAACACCTATTGCTCCTACTTTGTGAATATTTTCTACCCCTAAGTGAACACAACCTGGGCCTATGGATTCACTAAGCCCGTAATTTGTATCATATAAATGATGAGGAAAATACTTCTTCCAGCGACGAATAAGGCTAGGGGGAACGGGCTGGGCTCCAATATGCATAAGTCTCCACTGGGAGAGCTCATAGTCTTCCAATTTAACTTCTCCACTTTCAATAGCATCCAATATATCCTGTGCCCACGGTACCAAAAGCCACACAATGGTTATTTTCTCTTCAGACACAGTTCTCAATATCCATTCAGGTTTTATGCCTCTTAAAATAACAGCCTTGCTGCCTGATATAAGGCTTCCGAACCAGTGCATTTTTGCTCCTGTGTGGTAAAGGGGCGGAATGCAAAGGAAATTATCCTCTCTTGTTTGGCCGTGATGTTGGGCTTCGGTATAGCACGCCGACATCAAACTCCCATGATTATGTAAAATTGCCTTGGGAAAACCTGTGGTGCCGGATGAAAAATAGATAACCGCATCATCCTCATCAGTTAACTGAATATTAGGATCTGCTGACGAAAAATTTGCTGTAAGGCGGTCATAACTCTCGGCAAATGAAGGACGCCCTTCTCCTGCAAATAACAATGTTTTTATCTGTGGAATCTGATCATAAATTGTTTCTAAGCGTCCGATAAATTCAGGACCGAATATCAGGGCTATGGAATCTGACAAGTTTAAACAATATTTAATTTCTTCGGCAGTATAGCGGAAGTTCAGAGGAACCGCAATAGCCCCGGATTTTAATATTCCGAAATATATAGGAAGCCATTCGAGGCAGTTCATTAAAAGAATGGCAACTTTATCACCTTTTTTTATTCCTCTTTTTATTAGAAGATTGGCAAATCTATTAGCTTTTTCATCAAATACACGCCAGGTCATTTCCCTTCGGTATTCGCCGGCCGGATTGTTTTGAATAAGCTCATATTCACGCCAGATGACATTGTGACTGTTTTGCAGATCTAAATTGATTTCAGTAAGACATGTTTCCTGCCCGTATAATTCAGAATTTCGGGACAGCAGTTCAGTAATTGGCATTTTCGTATCCTCCCGTTCTACAAGAAAAAAATATATGTTAATAAAAACCGTACTACGTTTAATAAATACTACAAACTATTATAAGAGTATATTTTTTTTAAATCAACAGTTATTAAAATTATTTTACTGTAACATAAATTTCAAACATATAAATAGAAAAACGCGAACAGGCCCTCAGGAACACCATTTTACCTTAATTGTTGCAGAAGCAATAATAATGGTATAATAATAATTAAGTTTTTATTTAGAGATAAGTTTTTATTTAGAGATAAGTTCTTATTTAGAGATGAGTTTATTTTTCAGGGGGCATTCAGATGGGATATAATTCTTTAAAAAGAAAATTTCTGCCATTTAACATGATAATTTTTGTTGTAAATATCGCCGCTTTTATCCTCGGAGCTGTATATTTACTATTTGGCACAAACTCTGTATTTTGGAATATATATGGCTTTCTTATGTTAATAGTTCTGCTATGCAATATAGCTTATGCTTACTTTAATTGTAAGTTTAATCATAAAGGACACTTATATCTTAGTTTATCAACACTTTTCATGATTATAATTCCGATTTTTAATATGTTGGTTTCCTTCTCACCTACACACCAAAGTTCAAGAAGTATAATTTCCTGCGCAGCCATTTTTATATTGTTTGCATTAGGCGGATTTATGGCTGGTCAAAACATATTTAAGAAAAAAACCGAAGTTGAATTATTTCTGCTTCAAATAACTGATAAATATGAAAATGAACCAAAGAATAAAAAAAGAAGACGTATTACTTTAATTATTCTTCTTTCATTCGTTCTGTTTATCGGACTCACCATTTCATACGGTATATTAGTCATAAATAGGATATGGAGAACCGATGTTTTCCTTTCTGCCTTCGGATTGTTTTATGCATACTTGTTCTTAAGCGTAGGAATACTTATTATCACATTGCTTAGAAAGAAGGATAATCATATTAAGTTAATTTATCTAGCAATCACGATGATTGTTTTTATTAGCTGCCTAGTTCCTGTATTCTCAATACCATCATTCTTAAGAGAGTCTGACATAAGCTATTCCCATGGCTTTAGCGAAGACTATAAAAGCAATCCGGATTTTAATAATGCATATTTCAGGAAAGTCAAATTTTCAATTCCCGAGTACTTTTTTGGTACGGTTTCGAAAGATTATACGGTAAAAAAAGATATACCCTTTTATTTCGGAGTTGACGGGGTCGATAAAGATTTAATTCTCTACTTTGATGTATATGGCCCCAAGAATGACGCTGATATGCTCCCGGGAGGAAACTCAGTTTTAATAAGAATTCACGGGGGCGAGTGGAAATACGGTGATAAGGGTTTTTTAAACAGTGCTCAAATGAATAAATATTTTGCAAGCCAGGGATATGTGGTTTTTGATATTCAATATGGTTTAAGCAAAATTAATAATAAATTGCCAGTCTGGAGTTGGGGTAAGCAACATGGTGATTATACCGTAGACGATATGGTCAGACACATAGGTATATTCCTTAAATATCTTGCTGATAATCATAAACAATTTAATGCCAATATCGATTCTGTATTAATCTCCGGAAGTTCTGCAGGGGGTAATCTGGCATTGGCTACAGCAATAGCTCACGAGAGCGGCAAATACCCGAATATTGCGGATCCCCGGATTATATTTAAAGGTATAATTCCATTTTATCCTGCTAATGGATTAGCCCAAAACATGGGGCTAGAGGCATCTGAAGAATTCTCAAACCCTGGTATTAATGCTGATTATCATTCACCGCCCTGTCTTGTATTTCAAGGAACCCATGACGGATTAGTCAGTCCTGAGGTTTCCAATCAGGTAGTATTAGATAATGTAAACGGCGGTAACAAGAAATGTTCCATAATCTATATGCCCTATGGAGGCCATTCATGCGACATTTATTTTTCGGGCTACTATAATCAGGTGCTCCTTTATTACATGGAACGTTTTATGTTTCAGTACAGATAGAAAAATTTTGCATTAAAAATGATTAAGACATTTTGATTTATAAATAATATGATAAGATATCTAATAATGAATTATTTGGAGAAGGTGCAATAATATGAAAATACGTTTTTTAGGTGCAGCAGAGTCAGTTACAGGATCATGCCATTTAATTACAACAGATAATCATAAGTTTTTACTGGATTGCGGGCAATTCCAAGGCAGCGATGAAATGGACGAATTAAACTCAAATGAATTTGAGTTTGATCCAGCAGAAATTGAGTTTTTAATATTGAGCCATGCTCATATAGATCACAGCGGAAGAATTCCACTACTAGTAAAGAGGGGTTTTAAAGGCAAAATTTATTGCACCGATGCCACGGCTGATTTGCTCAATGTTATGCTTTTGGACAGCGCTTCAATACATGAGAGAGAAACAGAATGGAAAAACCGGAAAAATCAGCGGGCAGGTAGACCACTAGTAGAGCCTCTATATACAATAAAGGATGCCGATGAAGCTCTTAATTATGTTGTACCGATTTTGTATAACCAGTTAATTGAATTAAATGAATCAGTTAAGGTTGTATTTAACGATGCGGGGCATATCCTTGGCTCCTCGATTACTGAGTTATTTATAACAGAAAATGATGAAGTTTCAAAAATAGTATATTCCGGCGATATTGGTGTTAGCGGACGACCTATTCTACGTGATCCCACTATAATCAAAAAGGCAGATTATCTAATAATGGAGGCCACATACGGGGATCGGGTTCATCAGGAAAATTCCGACAGTATCGAACAGCTCATTGATATCGTATTAAAGACTACTAGGAGAGGTGGAAACGTTGTTATCCCATCCTTTGCTGTGGGAAGAACCCAAGAATTAATTTTTGAGTTTAACCGCTTCTATGAGGAACATTCAGAGTATAAGGACGAGCTTAGCAACATAATGGTCTATGTGGACAGTCCCATGGCTATTACAGCAACTGAGGTATTTAAAAGAAATGTTCAGGTTTTTGATGACGAAACTAAAGATTATATACTGCGGGGGGATCATCCCTTGGATTTTGTAAACCTAAGATTCACAAGATCCACAGCAGAATCAGTCTCTCTAAACACAAACACTTCTCCCAAAGTAATTATCTCCTCTAGTGGAATGTGCGAGGCAGGCCGGATTAAACATCACCTGAAACATAATTTATGGAATCCTAAATCCAGCATTGTGTTTGTGGGATATCAAGCAAAAGGAACTCTGGGGCATTCAATATTAAATGGCGATAAAAAAGTTACTATCTTTGGTGAAAAGATTCATGTAGAAGCTGAAATATATAATTTAGAAGGCTTCTCTGGTCATGCTGATAAAAATGGTCTGGTAGATTGGCTGGCAGGCTTTAAGCAGCAGCCAAAGAAAATCTTCCTCGTACACGGAGAAGAACAGTCAAAAATTGCACTTGCAAAGGAGATCAAAGATACTCTGGGGTACGATTGTACCATAATTAACGGGGATACCGAATATACACTTACAAAAGATGATGTTGTAAGTGTTGACGAAATGAAAAAAGAACTTGTATCCCCCGAAGCGTTATCATTAATTAAGAAAAAAATCTCTTCTGTGCACAATGCATTGGAATCAATATTGTATAACGCCCATTTAGCAGTAGGGAATAACAATACTGCCGAGAAGATAGCTGAAATAAATAATATAATCCTTGAGTTAGAGAAGAGTACCTATAATTTAGGTTCGGTAATGTCCGCCGAGCCGAAATAGCTCAACCGATTATTTTATTAAACAGCTCTCCAATATTGCCGTAGTAAACATAATTGGCTTTATTGTCAAACGGTGTTTTGGTCTTGTTTATCAGGATTAACTTATTGCCTTTGTAGTAATTAACCAACCCGGCAGATGGATAAACTGATAATGAGGTGCCTCCGATAATAAACACATCCGAATTTAATATATAGTTTACGGAGTCCTCAAGAATTTTGGCATTCAGGCTTTCCTGATACAAGACTACATCAGGCTTTACAATGCCTTTGCACTTATTGCAAAGAGGTATTTTGCCCGATTCTATAACAAAATCCAAGTCATAGAATTGACCGCATTTCATGCAGTAATTTCTGTGTATTGAGCCGTGAAGTTCAAGAACGTTTTTACTTCCCGCCATTTGGTGTAACCCATCAATGTTTTGAGTTATAACTGCTTTTAGTTTACCGGCCTTTTCCAATTTAGCAAGTGCGATATGGGCTCCATTAGGTTTTGCGTGCTTGTAAATCATCTTGCTTCTGTAAAAATCATAGAATTCTTCGGTGTGTTCAATAAAAAAGTCGTGAGATAAGATTTCCTCGGGAGTATACGTGCTCTTTAACCTTTCATTGTATAGTCCGCTTGCGCTCCTGAAATCAGGAATATTACTCTCGGTAGATACTCCCGCACCGCCAAAAAATACGATGTTATCTGAACTATTGAGAATACTTTTTAAATCATTTGCATCCAATTAATATTCCTCCCCTCTATATACATTAGGTAGTGTCAAGTCTGACACCCCTTTTTTCCTTCAAAACCTTTATTTATCTGGGATTACATAGTTTTTTAATAAAAATAACAATGACCCCCTGTTTTCGAGTATAATTGGAGTTATCACACAACCAAATATTCCGAAAAGGACGGTCATTGTTATGAACTCAATTATACTCCATTTACTCAC